>JALYYX010000163.1 GCA_030946075.1 Bacteroidota bacterium
ATCATATTTAATTTTCCATCATTAACTTTTGCAGAAGGGGAAACCATAAATCCACCTCCGGTTCTGGAAGAATTGGTTATCATAACCAGGAGAAATTTTCCATTAAGCTCCTGTTCATCAAATCGAATTGTATAATTGTATTCTTTAAAAGAAAAAATCTTTTTTAAAACTATCCATAAGTACCCCAAATGCCCGCCCAGCCAGCGAATTGTATTAATTGATTGTAGTACTTCGCCATCAAATCCAATCCCCACTCCGTTTATAAAAATGCGGCCATTGCATTCGCCGGCATCAACATTTTGAGGAGGAGATGCAAGCACTTTTTTAATCTGCTCATCAACACTTATATCGCTATACAATTTCCATGCAAAATCATTTCCTGTACCACCTTTAAAAATTATTATGGGAATGGTTATCGGTTTATAAAAATTTAAAAAATAATTTATTGTACCATCACCACCTACTAACCAAACTTCTTTATAAACATTAATATCATTTGGCCATAATTTATTGAAACATTCAAAAGCAATTTTTTTCTTTGATAAAGTTTCAATTATCTCAGCAGTTATTTTTTTAGTTCTTTTTTTATTTGCCAGTGGGTTAACTAATAGAGCAATCATTACATCTGCATTCATTAAAACGGAATATTTACTTTATTTACCAATTACTTTATTTACTTCTGCCATCTTTGTATATTTAGTTTCTAAAATATACAAAATGAAAAAATTATTATTTGCTCTTCTATTGGGCGCAGGCATTCTTGGTTATTCAGTTGCTTATTCACAGGATGCAACAAAAACTGATAAGAAAGGAACCAAAGCTATGAAAAAGGCTATGAAAGGCAAGCACCATAAAGCAATGAAAAAAGCATACAAGATGGAAAAGAAAGCTGACAAAGATAAATAGTATCACTTTTTCCATTTTATTAGCCTTCGCAATCGTGCGGAGGCTTTTGCATTTATACGTCATTTAAAATACCTTTGCCAACTAAATAATTGAAATAATTAATGTGCGGAATTATCGGAATATTTGACCTGAAAAAAAATGCTGAGGAACTGCGGGGAAAGGCTTTGCAAATGTCTGCCAAACAAAGGCATCGTGGACCGGATTGGTCAGGAATTTTTTTAAGTGAGAATGCTATTATGGTGCATGAGCGGCTTTCTATTGTTGATCCCACATCCGGCAAGCAACCGCTTTACAGTGCTGACGGAAAACTTGCGCTTGCTGTTAATGGTGAGATTTATAATCATAAAGAACTGCGCAAAAATCTTAAAGAGCCTTATGAATTTTTAACGCATTCTGATTGTGAAATTATTCTTGCACTGTATCGTGAAAAAGGAATAAATTTTTTAGAAGATCTTAATGGCATTTTTGCCTTTGCCTTGTATGATATTGAAAAAGATGCCTACTTCATCGGTCGTGATCACATGGGGATTATTCCTTTGTACCAGGGCTGGGATGAGCTGGGTAATTTTTATGTTTCATCCGAGCTAAAATGCATCAATGGTGTTTGCAATAGAATTGAAGAATTTTTACCCGGACATTATTTGCACAGCAAAGATGGCAAACTTACAAAATGGTACAAGCGTGAATGGGATAATTATAAAAATGTAAAAGATAATGTAAGTGATGTTACAGAATTAAGAAGAGCATTGGAGGAAGCTGTTCACCGGCAACTTATGAGTGACGTGCCTTATGGCGTTTTGCTTTCCGGCGGTTTGGACTCATCAATCATATCTGCCATAGCAAAAAAATATTCATCAAGAAGAATTGAAACAGAGGATTTGAAAGATGCATGGTGGCCACAGCTGCATTCATTTGCGGTGGGTTTAGTTGGCTCGCCTGACCTTGCTGCAGCGCAAAAAGTTGCAGACCATATCGGAACTGTTCATCACGAAGTGAACTTTACAATACAGGAAGGTCTGGATGCTTTGCGTGATGTTATTTACCACATTGAAACGTATGATGTAACAACCATCCGTGCTTCCACGCCGATGTATTTGCTTGCCCGTGTTATAAAATCTATGGGAGTAAAAATGGTACTTAGTGGTGAAGGGGCAGATGAATTGTTTGGCGGCTATTTATATTTTCATAAAGCGCCGAATGCAAAAGAATTTCATGAAGAAACAGTGCGTAAATTAAGCAAGCTGCATTTGTATGATTGCCTGCGTGCAAACAAATCATTGGCATCTTGGGGCGTAGAAGGTCGTGTGCCTTTTCTTGATAAAGAATTTATGGATGTTGCCATGCGCCTTAATCCTGCAGATAAAATGGCGGGCAATGGCAAAATAGAAAAACATATTTTAAGAAAAGCCTTTGAAGATTATCTTCCGCACGAAATTGCCAGGAGGCAAAAAGAACAATTCTCCGACGGTGTTGGCTATGGCTGGATTGATACTTTGAAAAAAATAACCTCAGAAAAAGTTAGTGATGATGAGTTAAAAAACGCTGGTCACCGCTTTGCCATAAATACACCACGCAGTAAAGAAGAATATTTTTACCGTTCTATTTTTAATGATCTGTTTCCCGGAGATGCTGCGGCCAAGTGTGTGCCTTCCGAGCCATCGGTAGCATGCAGCACTGCCATTGC
>JALYYX010000174.1 GCA_030946075.1 Bacteroidota bacterium
CAATTTTATTTATGTCAGGATGATTAACGATGGCTGCACCTGTTGCTCCTGCACCGGTAATGATATTTACAACACCGGGAGGAAGATCAGCTTCCTGTATAATTTCTGCCAGCAGCAAAGCCGTTAGGGACGTGGTTTCTGCGGGCTTCAATACAACTGTATTTCCTGTTGCCAATGCTGGTGCAATCTTCCATGCAGCCATCAGCAAAGGAAAATTCCAGGGAATAATTTGACCGGCAACTCCCAAAGGTTTTGCATTACGGTTAGGAAAGGCATACTCTAATTTATCTGCCCATCCGGCGTAATAAAAAAAGTGATTGCCCACAACAGGAATATCAAAATCTCTGCTCTCACGAATCGGCTTTCCTCCATTCAATGTTTCAACAACCGCCAATTCTCTTGCACGTTCCTGCACCATTCGTGCAATGCGAAAAATATATTTGCCTCTTTCTTTCGGCGGCATTTTCTTCCAAACATTTTCATACGCATGTCTCGCCGCCCTCACTGCTTTGTCAACATCGGCTTCATTGGCTTCAGCAATTCTTGAAAGTTTTTCTTCTGTTGCAGGATTGATCGTATCAAAATATTTCTTGCTCAAAGGCTTTTCAAATTTGCCGTTGATGAACAATTCGTATTGGTCTTTTATTTTAGCGGCGCTCCTGCTTTCCGGTGCCGGCGCATATTTGCGGGCACTATCAAATTTTAATTTAAGCGTATTGTTTTTAGACATCGTTTAATATCGTTTAATATCGTTTAACGTTTAAGTCGTTTAAGGTTCCAACGAATTCAACTTTAAACGTTAAACCCTTAAACCTTAAACGCATGTTTTAATCCAACGAAAAATAATCCTTCCCCTGGTAAACTCCTGTCTTCTCTTTCATTAATTGCATCAACACATCATTTGCTAAACTGCTTGCACCAAATCTGAACCAATGATTGTTCATCCAGTCTTCTCCTAAAATTTCATTCAGCATAACTAAATAATGCAAAGCCAACTTTGATTTTGAAATTCCACCTGCGGGTTTCATACCTATCATCTTTCCTGTCTTAAAATAAAAATCTTTTATCGCTTCCAGCATCACTAATGTTACAGGCATTGTTGCTGCCGGCGTAACTTTCCCTGTAGAAGTTTTTATAAAATCAGCACCGGCATACATTGCTATATCACTTGCTTTGCGAACCTTATCAAATGTTACCAGCTCACCGGTTTCTAAAATCACTTTGAGCCTTGCTTCGCCACAGGCTTCTTTAATAGAAGCAATTTCATCAAATACATAATTGTATTCTCCTTCTAAAAATTTACCGCGACTTATAACCATATCTACTTCATCAGCGCCTTGTGCAACTGCAAATTTTGTATCACGAATTTTTACATCACGTGGTGCCTGTCCACTGGGGAAACCGGTTGCCACTGAAGCCACTTTTATTCCGGAACCCTCCACCGCTTTTTTTGCTGTTTTAACCATTGATGGATAAACGCAAACCGCTGCAACTGTTGGCAAACCTTCGTAGATATCCAGTAAATGTTTGGCTTTGTAACACATTTGCTTCACCTTTCCTTCGCTGTCTTTTCCTTCCAGGGTAGTAAGGTCGATCATATTTAAAGTGAGCAACAAACCATTTACTTTGGTTTCTTTTTTAATACTTCTCTTTGTAAATCTTGCTGCCCGTTCTTCAATACCAACCTGGTCAACTCTGGGTGAAAGACTAAAATCAGGAATTGCAATAGTTGCTGATGCCATATTATTTATACTAAAATTCAAATTTACTACAATTGATTGTATGGAGTAATTTTATGAATAAATGAAATTGTTTGCCATTCATAAAATAATTTATTTGGCTTTAAACTAATTTATATCTTCAACGCAAATTTTAAAATTAAGTTCGAAATGATAAAAACATTTTATTCTCAAACATTTTTAGTAATTGCCTGTATTTTTCTCAGTAATAGTATTTCGGCACAAACTACTTTTCCTGTTAACGGCATTGCGGATCCTATGCAAAGGGTTTATGCGTTTACACATGCAACTATTGTAAAAGATGCAAACTCAATTATCCAGAATGCCACATTAGTGATTCGTGATAGAAAAATAATTGCAGTTGGTAATAATATTCCTATCCCACAAGATGCAGTAACAATAGATTGTTTGGGAAAATATATCTATCCATCTTTTATTGATATATATACCGATTACGGAATTCCCGCTGTGCCACGTGCAAACGTTGCAGGTTTTAATTTTAATGCCCCGGGACAAATAAATTCCAATATAAAAGGTGCTTTCGGATGGAACCAGGCAATAAAGCCACAGGTAAATGCCGCCGAATTGTTTACAGTTGATGATACAAAAGCAGCTCCTTTACGGGAAGCAGGTTTCGGAACAGTTTTATCTCATCAAAAAGATGGTATTGCCAGAGGAACGGGTGTGTTAGCTACGCTTGCCAATCTTGCTGATAATTTAGTTGTGATAAAAGATAAGGCATCCGCAAATTATTCTTTCAGCAGGGGAAGTTCGCTGCAAACATATCCCCAATCAATTATGGGTGTTATCGCACTTCTACGCCAAACATATATTGATGCAGAGTGGTATAAAAATAAGCCTGCATCAGAAGGCACAAATCTTAGTCTGCAGGCATGGAATGAAAATAAAAACCTGCCACAAATTTTTGAGGCCAATGATAAATGGAATGATCTGCGTGCAGACAGAATTGGTGATGAATTTGGTGTACAATATATTATTAAAGGCGGTGGAAATGAATACCAGCGAATAAAAGAAATTGCCGGCACAAAAGCGCCTTATATCTTATCACTTAATTTTCCGCAACCGATGGATGCGGATGATCCTAATGATGCAAGATATATTACGCTCACTGATATGAAACATTGGGAGATGGCACCTTACAATCCGGCGGCATTAGAAAAGGCGAACATTACTTTCTGTTTAACTGCTGCGGAATTACGTGATACAAAAATGTTCATGACTAACCTTCGTAAATCAATTGATGCCGGACTTACAGAAAACAAAGCGCTTGAAGCATTAACCAAAACCCCTGCATCTTTATTAAATGTGTATGATAAAGTAGGCAGCCTGGATGCAGGCAAACTGGCAAATTTTCTAATTACATCCGGACCCATTTTTACTGAAAAAACCACCATCATTCAAAATTGGATACAGGGAGAAAAATATACCATTAAAGATGATGCGGTAAATAACATTGCCGGCACTTATACTTTAATTGTTACATCTGCCGCAGGCAAAACAAATTATATTTTAGATGTAAAAAGCAGCAGCGAAGCAAAAATTTATAACCAGGATACACTGGCAACAAAATTTAGTTTTGACGGTAAAATTGTAAAAATTAATTTTTCTCCAATTTCAGCTGGAGGAAGAAAAGTAGCCGCAGTAGATGCAGCTGTTCGTAAAGATTCAGGAAAAGTAACAGCACCTGTAACACTTATTACACCCAAAAGAGATTCATCGAATATAGCTTATGAAAACATACCCGGCGATGATAAAAAGCCAGTGGATGAATCAAGGTCCAAACCCACTGGTGGCAAGCCTTTACCAACAGTTAACATTGGACCAACAATTAAACTTAGTGGCGTAAGTAACAGTAAAATCTGGCAGGGCAATGGTGTAGATACTTCAGGGAATATGCTTTGGTGGACGGCAATTTTAATTAAACCGGCAACGCCAAAAATTGATTCAGTAAAAAAGAAGATTACACCTATGATCGGTAAAGTAACCTATCCGTTCAATGGATATGGATGGGAAGATTTACCAAAGCAGGAAAACATTCTTATTAAAAATGCAACCGTTTGGACGAGTGAAAAAGAAAATAAATTAGAGAACACCGACGTATTGGTTGTGAATGGAAAAATTGCGCAGATAGGAAAAAATTTATCATCCGTTAATGCAAGAACAATTGATGGAACAGGAAAACATTTAACACCGGGAATTATTGATGAACATTCACACATTGCAGCCTCTTCGATCAACGAAGGCGGGCAGTCCGTTACTTCCGAGGTTCGCATTGGCGATAATTTAAATCCCGAAGACATAAATATTTATCGCCAGCTGAGCGGCGGTGTTACAACGTCTCACATTTTACATGGTTCAGCAAATACCATTGG
Organism: Bacteroidota bacterium; assembly: GCA_030946075.1. Classification (GTDB taxonomy): domain Bacteria; phylum Bacteroidota; class Bacteroidia; order Chitinophagales; family Chitinophagaceae; genus Ginsengibacter. The sequence goes on from JALYYX010000174.1 coordinate 4,133, forward strand.
CGGACAAACACAGCTTATCAAATTAAGATGGGGCGCTAATGACGACGATCTGAAATTTGCAGGCGCCGATCCAT
>JALYYX010000208.1 GCA_030946075.1 Bacteroidota bacterium
CAGTTCAAAATATTTTAGCATTACGTTTTGCCAATGCATTGTTTGAACCTATCTGGAACAAAAATTATATAGACCATGTGCAAATAACTTCTTCTGAAACAGTTGGCGTTGAAGGCAGAGGCGGATATTACGAAAGCTCCGGCGCACTGAGAGACATGGTTCAAAACCACATGCTGCAATTGCTTTGTATGATAGGTATGGAAGCTCCCGTAAGTTTTGATGCAAATGAAATAAGAAATAAAAAAGTAGATGTGCTGAATGCTTTGCGGCGAATTCCTAAAGAAGAAGTGTATGAGTATGCAGTACGTGGGCAATACGGTGATGGTTGGATGCAGGGAGAAAAAGTTATAGCATACAGAAATGAAAAAGATGTAACCCCTGATTCCACAACAGAAACATTTGCAGCAGTAAAATTTTATATTGATAACTGGCGCTGGCAGGGTGTGCCGTTTTATGTTCGTACCGGGAAACACATGCATGAAAAAACAACAGCACTTACCATACAATTTAAACCTGCACCACATTATTCTTTTCCTAAGGAAGCGGCTGAAACGTGGCGCCCCAACAGGCTTTCGATAAGTATACAACCTGAAATGGATATTTGCCTGCGCTTTCAGGCAAAGCGTCCGGGGCAGGAAATGGTTCTCACGCCTGTTGATATGGTTTTTAATTATAAAGACGCTTATGATGGAAATGAACCAGAAGCTTATGAAACGCTTTTGTATGATGTGATGGAAGGTGATGCAACATTATTTATGAGAGCAGACCAGGTAGAAGCTGCATGGAAAGTTGTAATGCCTATAATTGAAGTTTGGCAGGAAAGAAAACCGATGGATTTTCCTAACTATGCACCAGACTCATGGGGGCCGGAAGATGCAGAAGCTTTGATTGCAAGAGATGGTCATAACTGGATAACACTTCCGCCCAAAAGAAAAAATAAATAATGCAGCTGCATATTTATAAAGACGCCGATGAAGTTTGCAATGCTTTGGCAGCATGGATTACAGAGCTAATAGAAAAAACGCTTTTAGAAAAAGAAAAATTTACCATTGCATTATCGGGGGGAGAAACACCAAAAAAATTATATCAAAAATTAGCCTCACCACCTTATAAAGAAAAAATAAAATGGAACCGGCTTGAAATTTTTTGGGGAGATGAAAGAGTAGTTCCTTTTGATGATGAGATGAACAATGCTAAGATGGCTTATGATAATTTGCTTAATAAAGTAAATATTCCTGCAGAACAAATTCATAAAATTCGCACAGACATAACTCCCGAAGAATCTGCAAGGCAATATGAAAAAATATTGCACAAATTTTTTGATGGTAAGCAAACCACCTTTAATATCACATTACTTGGTATGGGTGATGATGGACACACACTTTCATTATTTCCGGGCAGTGAAATTTTAAATGATAATCAATCATGGGTTAATGCAGTTCATTCAAAAGAAAAAGGTGAAAGAATTACTTTAATGCCAGCCATCGTAAATAAATCTTCTACTATTGTTTTTTTAGTTACCGGAGAAAAAAAAGCGAAAGCTTTAGCAGAAGTAATTGAAAAATCTTCATCACCAAAATATCCGACACAATTGATAAAGCCTTCAAATGGCGAGCTGCATTGGTTTTTAGATGAGGTAGCGGCAAAATATCTGCAGAAATGATAAATTTAAAATTAAAGAGAAAGCGGAGATACATCATAACCATTTGGCCATTCAATAGCACCATATTTACTTACTGTGGCGCACATGAAATAATTTTTGTTTAATACCTGATTAGCCAATGCATTGTTGGGCTTAATTATTTTTTTAAAGTCAACTGTTTTACTTTGGCCATCAGAAAATAAAATTTCCATTTGATAGGGTTTAGCAGAAAGAATAGAACGGGCCTTTATGTATGGTCTCATTTTTTTGTGTGTTTATTTTTAATAATAGCAGCTGCCTCTTTTTTTATCATGTCAATATTATTAACAACAAAATTTTGAGCTATGGAAGCTTTTTTTTTGGGCATGTGACCTGCTAAAATTTTACCACTAAAATCTATTACCAATGAAATAGTAAAAGAAGGCCTTGGCGGATTTAATTTTAAAAAGAAATGTTTTTTATCGTTACTCATCTTACTTTACAAATAGGTTTGCCTATAAAAGATCATTTATTCTATCGCCTTCACATCTTTAAATAATTTTATCTGAGAGCTTTCTACCGCATTGCGATAATCTTTCCATTTTGTATTAAAAAAATTATTTGTCCGTTGTGCAACTTGTCCCACTAAAAATTCCGCTTCATCTGCAAGTCGTAATTCCTGCGAATCGGGAATTTTATTTTTACTGCCTACAGATCCATTTGCTTCCTGCAATTTTCCGATTACTGTAAGTTGATACGGAGTTCCGGTACCCTGCTTTTCCTGCCGCTTACCAAAAATAAAATCACGGATACTTTTTATAGAATCTGTCATTGCCTTACTCATTAATCTCAAACTATCAGCTTGTTTGCCGTTCACACCAGCAACACTTGCTTCAACTTTTTTAATTGTTTCATCTGCATCAGCTAACTGATCGGTAATTGCAACAAGTTTTGTTGTACTTTTTTCAAGCCTCTTTATTAAATTCATTTTTGCATCATACACTTCTTTTAAAAGAGGAACATTAGGATCGCCCTTTACCACTATCAATGTTGAGTCAGATGCCTGGCCTAAACTGATGACTAATTTATAAGTTCCCGGGAAAACCTGTTGTCCTGCAGGTTCCGCTCCTCTTCCGCCACCACCCCCAAATCTTCCTCCTCCTCCCCGGCCACCAGCCTGCTGAGGTGAGCCTGGCTGCCGAATACCTTTCATCTCAAATCCCCAATATGCTCTGTTGAAACCAGTATCTGCCTTAACTCTTAGTGTTCTTATCAACTCATTATTCTCATTATAAATTCTAATCATTGCAGAATCTTCCGGTGCCCGAAATGCCTGCCTACCCTTTGATGTATCCAATTGCATATTTGCAAGATCTTCGCCTTGATTTCTTGGTGCTTTCATTTGTGAAGAATCCAAAATAGTTACTGCTCTTTTAGGAAGTTTAGTACTATCAGTTTTTAAAGAGGATTTTACAAAAAAGGAGAATTCTCCACCATAATTTTTATTTGTTCCTTCAAACATACCCCAGGGATGACTGTAATAGCCGGCAGGTATTTTTGTTTTCATTTGATACGATACAGGGGCTTCAAATACTGTAATTTGTTTAGGAGGTAACTGGCCTGTTGCTGCCGCAATTTTTCTAAACGCACGTATATCATCTAAAATATAAAGTGATCTGCCAAACGTTGCTATGGCAAGGTCTGCCTCTCTTTCCTGAATTGCCAGATCGTAAGTGGAGACAGAAGGATAATTATTTTTATATTGTTGAAAAGTAGTACCGTTATCAAAGCTTATCCAGAGACCATTTTCCGTTCCGGCAAAAATTAAATTTGGTTCCACAGGGTCCTGCAATACGCACAATGCATATCCTTTAATATTATTCCCATCCAGCATTCTCGTCCATGTTTTTCCAAAATCTTTTGTTCTGAAAATATAAGGTTTGAAATCGCCTCTTCTGTAATCATTCGCAACAACAAAAGCCTCCGCAGCATTATATTGTGAAGCTCTTATCTGCGGTATCCATGCTCCAACCGGCAATCCGGAAATTTTACCACGAAAGTTTGTCCACGTTCTTCCACCATCCTGTGTAAGCTGAACATTACCATCATCAGTACCAACCCAAATAACACCTTTTTGTTTAGAGGATGGTGCAATAGCAAGAATAGTTGTATAATTTTCTGCCCCTGTTATATCAATGGAAAGACCACCATTTTCATCCTGCTTTTGCTGTTCTTTATTATTTGTTGTAAGGTCAGGAGAAACAATTTCCCATGTTAATCCTTTATTAGTGCTTTTATGTAGGAACTGGCTGCCGTAATAAATTGTTTTAGAATCCAACGGATCTATTGCCAGTGCAGCATTCCAATTAAACCGTAATCTTGTTTTTAAGTCTGGCGCAGGAGGCTTTATACCTGCTCTATCACCAGTTGATACATTGTACTTTACCAGCTCTCCGCCCTGGCTCATTGCATACAACCAATTAGCATCTTCAGGATCAGAAGCAACATCAAATCCATCTCCTCCATTTATCCTGTTCCAATTATAATTTCTGATAGATGTTTCCACCGGACCAGCATTAGACGCTCTATACCCTTCAGTATAAAGATATGCCGGCCCCCACCAACATCCATTATCCTGTAACCCACCCATAACATGATATGGCATTTGATTGTCTACATTAATGTGATAAAATTGCCCTAATGGTAATTGCTCTTCCATTCTCCATGTTTTACCTTTATCGTGGCTATAAGTTAAACCGCCATCGCCACCTTCTAAAATAAAGGACGGATCGTTAGGGTTGATCCACATTGCATGATGATCTGCATGTATCCTTTGGTCGGGAGAAGTAACCCTAAATGTTTTACCTGCATCTTCACTTACAGCGATTGGCTGATACAAACTGTATAAACGGTTTTCATTTTTTGGATCTACCCTTATATCATTAAAATAAAATGCACGAACTGTAACATAGGCCGGGTCGCTGTTTACAAGCTCCCATTTAAATCCGCCATCATCACTTTTATACAAACCGTTTTTTGGTGCTTCTATCATTGCATAAACTCTGGAAGGCTGGCTGGCAGAAAATCCCAAACCTATTCTTCCCACAGTATCCGGTATCCCATCTTCCTTTCCCAATTTTTTCCATGATTTTCCGGCATCTAAAGTCATGTATAAACCGCTCCCTTTTCCACCGCTGGTAAAACTCCATGGTGTTCTTCTATGCTGCCACATAGCCGCTAAAAGTTTATTTGGGTTAGACGGGTCCATAACAAGATCCGCAACTCCCGAAGTATCATTGGTATGCAAAATATTATTCCATGTTTCACCTCCATCAGTGGTTTTATAAACACCTCTTTCAGAATGCTCAGCATACGGGTTGCCAATGGATGCAGCATAAACAACATTTGGATTAGATGGATCAATTATTATACGATGAAGGCATTTAGTTTTTTCCAGTCCCATAAATTTCCATGTTTTCCCTGCATCAATACTTTTATAAATGCCACCTCCGAGACTTATAGAATTGCGTGGATTACCCTCACCTGTGCCAACCCATACAACCGATGGATTACTTTGCTGAATAGCAATTGAGCCAATATTTAAAGTTGGTTGTTCATCAAAAATGGGTGCCCAGGTAGTACCGCCATTTTCAGTTTTCCAAACCCCGCCGGATGCAGAGCCAACATAAATTATATCAGGATTAGCATTTACTGCATCAATAGTTGTAACTCTTCCACTCATGCCGGCAGGGCCGATACTCCGTGGTTTTAAATTTTTAAATAGATCGAGATTTGCTTTTTGTGAAAAAGCGGTAATGGAGATAATAATAGAAAATAATAAATAATAAATTTTCATGAGTTAAAGGTTTAAAAAATGAATATCTTATAAAAGAAGCATCCTGCAAAAAGAATTATTAATTATTTGTAAGATTTTATTTTTTATTTTTCAGTAAATTTTAAAACTATGACTCTAATTGGTTTCCTTGTTCTGCTGTTAATTGCTGCTATATGCGGCGGCATTGGCCAATCGCTTGCAGGTTACGATTTAGGCGGATGCCTTGTATCAATTGTTGTTGGTTTCATTGGTGCATATATTGGCTTATGGATAGCGGCCAAATGGGCATTGCCACCTCTCTTTGAGATAAATGTTGAAGGTAAGCCATTCCCTGTAATATGGGCAGTTATTGGCTCGGCAATATTTACTTTGTTAGTAGCATTATTGCGAAGAGTATTTATTGGCCGAAACGATAATTAATTACAGTTCATAAAAAATCTGTTCAAAATATAAGCAATCTTTATTGTTGTACCTGTGTTGCAACATATAAGGTAGGTATTTTAATTTCCATCCATTATATTTGAAGTTCACAAGGTTTACTGAACATGTTCAATCTCATTTTATTTGGCCCACCGGGCAGTGGCAAGGGTACGCAATCAGAAAAGCTTACTGCAAAATATAATCTTAAGCATCTTAGCACCGGAGATTTATTAAGAAGTGAGATTAATAATCAAACCCCTTTGGGTGTAGAAGCAAAAAAATTAATGGATAAGGGTCATCTTGTTCCTGATGAAGTTGTAATAGGAATGATAAGCACTTCATTAGATACCAACCAAAAATGTGATGGTTTTTTATTTGACGGATTTCCCCGTACATCTGCACAGGCTGAGGCTCTTGATAAATTACTCGATCTTAAAAGATCGCCTATTGCAGCCATGCTGGCATTGCAGGTAAGTGAAGAAGAATTGGTAAAAAGATTATTAAAACGCGGAGAGACAAGCGGAAGAACAGATGATACTAATGACAATGTTATTCGTGCAAGAATTGTAGAGTATCATAAAAAGACCGCACCTGTGGCTGACCATTATAGAAAAGCACATAAGGTAATAACGGTAAAAGGGGAGGGCACTGTTGATGAAATTTTTACTGCCTTATGCAAAGAGATTGACAGTAGAAAAAAGAAATAAATGACTCCTGAAAAAATAAATTTCTTAAAAACTGAATTCATTCCTTTAATACAAAAATTAAAGGGGGATGAAAAAGGAAATTGGGGTAAAATGAATGCCCAACAAATGACAGAGCATGTGTCCGCATTTTTTAAAGTATCAACTGGTAAAATATTTTTTCCACTCACTACACCGCAGGAGCATTTGCCGAAGTATAAAGAATTTTTATTGAGTGATAAGGAATTTAGAGAAAATACAAAGGCACCCGTATTGCCGGAGGATCCTTTACCCTTAAGGTTTACCAATATGAAAGACGCTATTGATGATTTAAAAGATAGTGTAAATAATTTCTTTGAATATTTTAAAGACCACCCTTCCAAAACAACTTTACACCCTGCCTTTGGAGAATTGAATTTTGATGAATGGGTACAACTGCATTATAAACATGTTATTCATCACTTAAAGCAATTTGGATTGATAGATTCTATTTCTGCATAGGCCATTATCTTTTCTGTTTTCCTTAACCTCATTTATTTTATTTTTAATCATCAATAGAAACCTCTATGAAAAAATTTTTAGTTGCGGCTTTTTCTTTGTACAGTTTTATTGGCATAGCACAAAAACCAAAAAAGAATTATGAATATCAGGATACACGAAAAAAGAATGAATCCTTTACCAAACTGCCTTCCGATTTAAAAGCTGAACTTTCTACATTTACTTTCTCCGGAATTGATGTAGGTATTACCAAAGAGCCATTAAAAAAAATATCTTTTACTTCTTCAGGGAATGATTTTATGACTTTTGAAGGCAATGATATTAAAGCAACAGTTACTACTGCCCCTTTTGAAGCATGGAAACATAAAATAGATTATGATGAAGGATTCCCTATAAAAATTGATAAAAAACCTTACTATGGCAGTTATGGTACCATGCCAAAAACATATATAAACCAGGTAACTGTAATTATCGGTAAAGATACTGTTGCTATTCCTGCTGCTGCATATTCTGATCTTTTTAATTTAAACCTTGCCTATAATGATAAAGGAAAACAACGAAGTACCAATGGTATTTATTTATCACCAAACCCTCACAGAATTTATCTGTATCTTTTTAGTAAAGACAATACAGGCAGTTATGAAGTAACATGGATAATCTATGATAAAAAATATGTGCGCCGTGTTTTAGATTATGGTTTCATGTAAGAATAAAAACTTATCCGAAATTCTGTTAATATCTTAGCGCATGGCAATTCCTAAAATCATTCATCAAACTTTTAAAACGGCTAAACTTCCTTTTATAACAAGATGGCATATTAATAATTTTAAAAGAAAAAATCCTGAATACAAATATGAGTTTTATGACGATGATAGAATTGATGCATTCTTCTCTAAAGAGTTTGAACCACATATTTACGAAGCATATAAAAAAATAAATATTGGGGCGGTAAAAGCTGATATGTTTCGATATGCAGTTTTATTTAAAAAAGGGGGAATTTATGTTGATATTGACAGCAGCATTAATGATAAGCTTGATAGTTTTATTAACCCGGAGGATGAAGCCATTATAACATACGAAGGGCACCCCAGCTTATATGCGCAATGGGCATTAATTTATAACACTAATCATCCTTTTTTAAAAAGAACCCTGGAAAAAATAATTGAAAATATTTCTCTTAATAAATATCCTAATGACGGGCACCGTATGACAGGACCTACCGTTTATACCGAAGCAATTAAGGAATGTTTAGAAGAAACTCCATCAATTCCATACAGACTTTTAGGAACAGATTACAACGGGCATCTTAGAGTTAAATATCCTTTAGGAAAATTGTTTCTATATAAAAAAGGAGAGCATTGGAAAAATCTGCAAAAAATAACCCCGGTTTTAAAGGAAAATTAGTATTTCATTATACGGTGGCGGTTTGTGCAACAGTTTCTCTCTGTTTATATTTTAATTTTTTTACGCGATTGCATAAATAATACAAGATAGGCTGCAATTAATAGCTCAAACACAATTTGCTTAACAATCATAAGGATGGATTTTAGGATTTATAATTTCATGCTATTTATTTAACGCCGCAGGAAATAAAATAGTATATTTCAGAATCAATTTTCTTATACACGAATATTTTTTCGGGTTCAGACCGATTTATGACCGATTTAGCAATTTAAAATTGCAAACCCACCTACAACTATATACTTTTATATCATTAAGAAACGCTGTAAGATCCGGTAGACCTGAAACCCCCAAATGAAGTTCTTATCCAAAATCTTATAGAAAACCAAAACAAACGATCCAAAAAATCCGCTTTATCCAATCCTTTAAAAAACCACGTAGCACTCTGAAATCTTAGGTATTGACCATAAACCCAAACCAAAAAGATTTATAAAAATGCCACTCACCACTGAGCGGCATTTTTGTTTTGATGATTCGTATTATAAATACAATACTCTACCCGTTCAGGGGTAATTTTTACGGGTTTGGCAATCTTAAATTGCATGGAGATGATTTGATATATACTTTTACTATATCAATTATCCAATATCTAAAAAGAAAGACCAAACATCCAGACTAAGAAAACGATTTATCCAATCTATGAAAAAGACCAACCAAAGAACACTCTGAAATCTTGAAGGCATTGAAAAACCTCAAAGCCCCGAACTAAAAAGATTTACATCTGCCACTTTAAAAGGTGGCAGTTTTGTTATTACTATGTATGAAATAGATATGGAGACTTAAATTCCTGTTCAACTACACATTTAACCGGTTTAGCAATGTAAGATTGCAAAAGGGAGTTGGGAACTATACTTTTACTATATCAATTATCCAATACCTTAAAAAAACCAAACCATCCAAAATCCAACGAAAAACATTTATCCAAATCCATTGAAAAAAACCAATTACGGAGTACTCTGAAATCTTAAAAGGCATTGAAAAACCTCAAAGCCCCAAACCAAAAGATTTTACAAAATGCCACTCATTCCTGGGTGGCATTTTTGTTTTATAAAATAAATTATTTCTCTGCTAAAAGATGATTATAAGTAAATACTTTTTGTTGAATAGCATCGTATTGTTTTAATGAGCCCAGCATATTATTGCGGCGTACAGTTGAAATAACACCAATTGAATGTAAAAGCTTATTTAGCCATGCCCACCGCCGGCAAATTTCTTTAAGGTTTCTGTAAGAGACCATCATGTTGGCTGTAACATCATTACTTTTAAAAGTAGAAAAACCTGCGTTTTTTGCATGTGCTGCATGTTCTTCCAAAGTATCAAGATCAGGAATAGCCCACGAATTAAATATCTCTTTTAATAATTCTTCTTTTTTATTTTCCAAAGGCCTTGCAGTTCTTAAGTTCTCGCCTATTAATAATTTACCCCCCGGCTTTAAAACACGATATGCTTCTTTATAAAATTGTAATTTATCTTTTGCATGACAAACGGATTCTATTGCCCAAACTATATCAGCACTATTATTTTCAAAAGGCATATTAAAATAACTTGCCTCCAAAAAATCAACATTCTTTATTTCATTTTTTTCAATGATTTTTTTCATAGTTTCTACCTGCTTAGGAACTATTGTTATGCCTGTTACACGGGCATTAAAATGTTCTGCAAGCCAAAGTGTAGAATGACCAAGGCCGCAACCGGCATCAATTATTCTTGCGCCCTGTTTTATATTTCCCATTTCAGCAAGTACTTCGTTGGCCCTTATTACTGACCTGTGATGATTGGTGGCATTTTCGTCGTAATAGCCAAAATGTAACGCAGGCGTATGTTTGGAGCGCCAGTTCCACACTAATTTATATTCAAATTGTGTATCGCTATAATATTTTTTTATTGCTTCGGTACCAAGTGCAGCCATGATGTTTTAAAAAATTGTGTGCAATAATAGGGTTTTAGGGCTTTACTTAAGAATTATATTAATTAGAGGATGATAAAAACCATAAGTACTTTCTTTAAGTTTAATTGCTTTATTATTTTTAATTGTAACAAGAAAGAAATCTTCATAATCATTATCAGGAATAACATTAATGTTGTGCGACAAATGTAACCCATCAAGCATTGGGAGTATAGTATTGCTATGGCCAACTACAAGAATATTTTTTTTAAGATGTACAAGCCTTTGCAAAAAATTCGTCAGCGTATCATT
>JALYYX010000241.1 GCA_030946075.1 Bacteroidota bacterium
ATGGATAATATTACTATAAACCCCTTAGCCGAGCCTCTTGGATTATTCAGTGTAAAAACCGGACAAATGCAACAGGCAATAGCACATGTAGAAGGAAATAATTTTAATACAAAAGGAAATATCACTATGTATTATAAGGACCTCTATATTTCACCACTAAAAAAAGATGGTAAAGGCGAACTTAAAAAAAAGACAGTTACCGGTATATTGGCAAATGCTATTCTTATTAAAAATGAAAACCCTAAGGGAAAAGAATTACGGCAGCCTGATTTTACAGTAGAAAGGGGAAATCATAAAAATTATTTCAATCTTTTATGGTCATCTATTCTTACAGGCATAGTAAAAACTGTTGGCATTCCGGTTAAGTTTGTTAGAAAATAATCTAATCTTTTTTCAAAAATTTTCCGTTCAAATCAAAGATCAAATCTTTTCGATTTACTTCTGCCTCATAAGTTTGTTTGCCTGCTGCATTAGTTACTTTGCCGGCTTCTGTAATTTTTGCCCCATGGTAATGTGCGGAAACATAGTCTGATATTGACTTTGGGAGATCGCTTACCGGTATGGCATTTACTATTTCAATAAAATCGCCATTGGGTGTAAACTGTACAGAATTATCTTCACCGGATTTGCCACCCCAGTTGGCTTCATAATTTCCCTTTTCTTTTTCCCATGTAACTTTGGTTGCCGTAGGATATTTTTTTGCAAGTGCTGCTTTAACGGCTGCAGGAACTTTTACACTTTTACTTTCTTTCTCTTCATTTTTTTCTTTGCTTTTTTGTGCTATAGAAACTGAACTTAGCGCAAATAATATTGCGATTATACCAAATACTTTTTTCATAATATTTATTTTTTAATTGTGTAGTTGAACAAATATATAAACCGATTCTGGAGACAAATTGAAGTATTTCTATTTTTAAAACTCTATAGTTGTTGTGTGCAAAAGTGTAGAATATTTGTAGTTGATCTCATAACCATATTTTTCACATATTTTTTTTACAATAGATAATCCCAGTCCTAATGATTCTGAACTCATTTTGTCTTTTTTAAATCTTTCAAATAATTCCATTGGGTCGTTATCTAACGGCAGGCCGGTATTTATTATTAAAAATTTTTTTGCAGTTAAGGTAAGTTCGATAGAACCTGCATCCACATTATGTTTTATTGCATTGGTGATAAGATTTGAAATTAATATTTCAGCTAGTGATTCATTAATGATGACCTTTACATTGCTGTTAATTTTTTTAGTAAGTGTAATTTGTTTAGCCGCTATGAGTTCTTCATAATTATTAAGATGTTTATTAACAAGATTGCTCATATCTACTTCTTCACTCTCATTAAACTGCCGGTTATCAATTTTGGTAAGCAGAATTAAAGATTGATTGAGTTTTGATAAACGGTTAGTGGCTTCATAAACGGATTGTATGTTATCCATTTGTTCCTCTTTCAAACTTTCTGATTGGCTTAATAATTCCAGTTTTGATTTGATGATCGCCAAAGGAGTTTGTATTTCGTGAGATGCGTTCTCGGTAAAATTTTTTATTTCAGCATAATCCTGGCTTACACGGGTTATCATAATATTTACAGATTCATTTAATTCTTTAAATTCATTAATGTCACTTTCTTCAAGAAGTACTTTTTCTTTTCCTGATAAATTAAACTGTTTTATTTGCTGTAAGGTAGAATTGAAGGGCTTCCAAAGCTTGCTTAATAAAAACCGGCTTACTAAAAAAAGTGAGATGAGCAGGATTAGAACCATAGCCAGTGTAATTATCAGAATGAGCTGGATCAGGTCTTCAGTTTCTTCCTGCGATTTTCTTACCAGTACTTTATATTCTTTTCCATTGGCAGTAACACTAAATTGTAATTGCCTGTAAGAAACGTCTTCATTATGTGTTTTATTAAAAATAGAAACACTGCTAAATTTGCGGATCGTTCCTTTATCAGCCGGTAAAAATACTTCCTGCTCGTCTTTATAATTTGTTGGCTCCGGCAACTGATCATTCTCTTTTGTATAATCTGTTATTTCTCGTTCTTCCACTTTCAAGTCCTTATCCAGTTGATGGATCAGCGCCGATCTTATAAAAAAATAATAACTGATAGCACTCAGCAGCAACACTATTATAATGGCCACAATATTTGCCCTGTTGTATTTTGAGATCAGCCTCATGTATCGGAAAATTTATAACCCATTCCATATACTGATTTAATATAATCAGCGTTGCCTGCATCCATTAATTTTTTGCGCAGGTTTTTAATGTGGGTATAAATAAAATCGTTATTGCCTTCCATTCCATCGCCCCAAAGATGCTCTGCTATTGCATCTTTAGATATAACCTTTTTTTTATTGCTTACAAAATATAAAAGCAATTCGTATTCTTTTTTTGTTAGCTCTACAGTATTGCCATCTACATAAACCATTTTAGCCTGTGTATCAATAATGATGTTTTCAAATTTTAAAAGATGGTTACCCTCAAAATTTTTGCGCCTGATTATGGCAGCAATTCTTGCACTAAGTTCAGATAGATGAAAGGGTTTTGGCAGATAATCATCTGCACCTAATGTAAGCCCATGCACTTTATCATCAAGCGAATTTTTTGCAGAAATGATCAGCACGCCATCCATTTTATTATTGGCTTTTAATTCTTTTAATATATTTAGTCCGCTGCCACCGGGTAAAGTAATATCCAAAAGAATGCAATCATAATCATAGCGCTCAGTTTTTTCCATTGCTTTATTAAAAGTGGAAGCAGTTTCGCAAACATAATCCTCACTTTTTAAATAAGCAGTTATGCTTTCGCTCAGTTCTTTTTCATCTTCTATGATAAGGATCTTCACAAATATTTTTTTGAAAAATTACAAAATGAATTTGAAGATAAATTGAAGATAAGATGTTCGCATGGTATAGACCGTCCCCGGCTAAACAAATAAATTGCGTAATTAGCCGTGCAGAAACCTTACGGCAAGGCTACAAATTTTCTTCAGATTTATACGGCAACTTTGCGTGCAGCCTTTCACTTTGGTAAAACAATAAAAAAACAAAACGAAGAAAAACTGCAGTTCGATAACAACCTTTAATTATTTCAGATTAAACTTTTTATCTATAATACCCAATATCCATAATGAAATTATAAGCCACATAGTGCTTAAACAAAATCCTGCTATTACATCACTTGCAAAATGTGCATGCAAATAAACTCTGCTTGTTGCAATGAATGCCGCAATTAAAAAACATACAATGGATAATACCCACTTCCATGCTTTTTGCATTTTTGTTTGCCACAAAATATAAATAAGTAACCCAAAAAAAGTAAATGCAGAAAATGAATGTCCGCTTGGGAAACTGTATCCCACTAAATTTTTTACAAGCGGATCAACCGGACGTGTTCTTTGAAAGATGTGTTTAAAAACAAATAACAAAGCAGTACTTGTTAAACCGATTGATGCAACATTTAAGGTTAGTCTTGAATTTTTTCTTAAAAATAAATAATAAGCAG
>JALYYX010000244.1 GCA_030946075.1 Bacteroidota bacterium
TGTTTCATTATTTCTTTTTATTATCATTAATGAAATTGCCAACCGGTATAGCAAGTACAGCTCCTAATATGGGAGCTAAAATATAAACCCACAAACTTTCCATATGTCCTGAAACTATTGCAGGGGCAATAGACCTTGCCGGGTTCATACTTGCTCCACTAATGGGTCCTGCAAACAAAGCTTCTAATAAAACAACTGTGCCAATAGCGAGGCCTGCAAACATTCCATTCTCTTTACTGCCTGTTGCTACATTTAAAATTACCAGCATCAAAATAAATGTTAGAATAATTTCCATCACAAAAGACTGCATTGCAGGGCCTGCTGGAAATGTTGCACCTAATGTATCGCTGTGAGGAAATAAATATTTAAGCGTAATACTTGCCAGAAAAGCCCCGGCAAGCTGACTGACTATATATGGAAAAACTTCTTTAAACTTAAACTTTTTTGCCGCTGCAAATGCTATTGTTACCGCAGGATTTATATGGCAACCGGAAATATTTCCTAAGGAGTATATCAGGGTCATTACAATTAGTCCAAATGTTATCGCAACGCCTAAACTAGTAATTTCTCCGCCAGGTTCCTGGTTAATTATCGAAGCCCCTGTTCCAAAAAACAGTAATGCAAATGTTCCAATAAGTTCCGCTGAATATTTTTTCATCCAACATTTTTACTTCTCCGTTCCATAAGAATCGTATTTCTCCAAACAGTATTCATCTTTCCTATTTTTTCCCGGTAGCCTACAATCCTAAACCCATTAGCCTCATGAATTTTTATACTGTTTTTATTTTCAGGAAATATTCCTGACTGCAATGTCCAAATATTATTTTCTTCGCTTTGTTTAATTAATTCCTGTAATAATGCATTCCCAATTTTTTTACTTCTGAATTTTTCTGCTACATATACACTTACTTCACCAACTCCTGCGTATACACATCTGCCGGAAACGGGCGTCAACGCTGCCCATCCGGCAATTTCATCATTTACTTTTGCTACTATTCTGCTGTGTAGCAAGTGTACTTTATTCCATGTTTCCCAATCAGGACATTGCTGCTCAAAGGTTGCATTGCCTGTTTTAATTCCTTCTTCATAAATTGATCTTACTGATTCCCAGTGTTCCGGTAATAAGGTTGAAAAAGTTATCATTTACAAATGACTAATTAAAAAATCAGCAACAATTTCCTTTAAAAGAATCAAAAAGTTTGTTGAGAGTCTGTTGTGCTGCCTTCCACTCTTTTTCATCAATGCAGTAACAAACCTTTGCGCCATCAATATCTCCTTTGATCAGCCCTGCATCTTTCAGTTCTTTTAAATGCTGTGAAACGGTACTTTGCGAAAGCGGTAACTCATCTACAATATCACCGCAGATGCATTCCTGTTTTTTAGCCAATAGCTGTAGAATTGCAACCCTTGCAGGGTGTGCCAATGCCTTTGCATATCTGGAAAGATTATTATGCTTAACTGTAAAATGAAATGATTTTGTTGCTCCCATATCTATCGCAATATTACGATTAATATTTAGAATAACAAATTTTATTGAAATTATTTTAAAGTATAATAAAAAACCCTAACAGATTGTCAGGGTTTAAAAGTCTTCAATTGTAATCTTTATACTTTCATCACACCAATCTTATTTCCATTCCAACCTGGGAATAAAACTTTATCGTTATTTATTTTAAGATGCCTGTCTGCTACTTCGCTGAATACGCTCCGGAAATCTGTAGTTACAGGAAGATCTCTTCCATCTTCAAGATTCTCTACAGATAAGGGTTTCATGTTATTGTATACAGTACCGCCACTAACATTGTTACCCAGGATAAAATTGCAGGATGCTCTTCCATGGTCAGTACCTCCTGTTCCATTCTGGCGAACAGTACGTCCGAATTCAGTCATGGTCATAAGTGTTACATCATCCTGATAAGTTTCACCCATATCATTCCAAAAAGCAGTAATGCTATTACTAAGATCATTTGCATTGCGTGCAAACACTCCAAGCTCAGTGCCCTGGTTAAAGTGTGTATCCCACCCGCCGCTTTCAGCAAAGGCAACTTCCAAACCAACATCCATTTTTATTAATTGAGCAATCTGTTTTAGTGCATTACCTAATGCAGTTGCGGGATAAGCAACATTACTCTCAGGTTTATAATTTCTTACATCAACTTTCTTTAGCATTTTTACTGCATCAAAACTTTCTTTACCTGTTTCTTTCAAGAGGCCTGATGAAGTTTGATCATAAAGATCTTCAAAACTTTTTGCAGCCATGTTTGCGCCCATAGGGTTGCCTTTCATTTGTATCGCAAAGTCCTGTAAATTATTAATTGCGATAGATGGATTATCGCCATAAAAGGAACGTGGCATAGAAGAAGTAAGGCTTACCGCACGGAAGGGTGTAGCATCATGTCCCATTAGTCCGACGGCACGGTTCAGCCATCCACTTCCTGTTCCCTTATCAAACGGAGTTCCTGATTCCATATAATCCTGTGCATCAAAATGCGAACGTGTATTATTTGGAGAACCAATACCATGAACGATGGCAAGTTGTTTATTACGGAACAATGGCTCAAAAGATTTCATTCCGGGATGAAGGCCAAATTTTCCATCAAGATCGATCAATGG
>JALYYX010000249.1 GCA_030946075.1 Bacteroidota bacterium
TTTTACTCATTATTTATGGGGATGATTTATTAATTTTATAAAGAAATACTTTTGAATGCAAATCCCTTTTCTGTAAAATATTTTAATACCAATGGTAATACATAACGCAGGCGGGGCAAAGCTTTGCTGCTATCGTGAAAAACAACAATAGAACCTGCTTTCGCATTTCTTGAAACAGTAAGATAACAATCTTCTCCTGATACTTTCTCATCAAAATCGCCGCTGAGCACACTCCACATTATTGTTTTTAATTTGTATTTTTCGGCGGCTAAATGTTTCAGTTGAAACCTGGTTATTCTTCCGTAAGGAGGACGAAATAAATTACTGTCAATTATTTTTTTTGCAGCAAATATATTATCAAGGTATTTTTTATCATCTGTTTTCCAACCGTTCAAATGGTTGTAAGTATGATTACCAACCGCATGCCCTTCTTCAATAATCTTTGTATAAATATCAAAATTTTCTTCTGCATTTTTACCAATGCAAAAGAAGGTTGCCTTTGCATTATATTTTTTCAATTCTTCTAATACAAACGGCGTGGCACCGGCATGCGGGCCATCATCAAAAGTGAGGTAAATAGTTTTTTCTGTTGTTTTAAAATCCCAGATACATTCGGGATACATTTTTTTCAAAAGCCATGGAGTTTTTACCAGGTAGAACATTGCATAAAGGTAGAAGGTAAAAGGCACAAGCTAAAAGGCCTAAGCATAAACCTTACCTTAAGCCCTAAACCTTTTACCTTTGCGCTATGAAAAAAGTAAGAGTACGGTTTGCGCCAAGCCCTACAGGCGGCCTGCATTTGGGCGGTGTACGAACGGTTTTATATAATTATCTTTTTGCCAAACAACATGGCGGTGATTTTATTTTACGCATAGAAGATACCGACCAAAGCCGCTATGTGGAAGGTGCGGAGCAGTACATCATTGATTGCCTGCAATGGTGCGGATTAATTCCTGATGAAGGGCCGCATGTGGGTGGTGATTACAAGCCTTACAGGCAAAGTGAAAGAAAAAATTTGTATAAAGATTACGCAGAACAACTGGTAAAAGATGGCTATGCCTATTATGCATTTGATACGCCTCAAGAAATTGAGGCTATGAGAGAAAAGCAAAAAGCTGATGGAAAACATACGTTGCATTACGATCATCATGTTCGCAACAGCATGAAGAATTCTTTAAATTTAAATGATGAAGAAATAAAACAAATTATTGACGCAGGAACACCATACGTAATAAGAATAAAAGTTGAACCTAATGAAATTATTTCTTTTGATGATATGATAAGAGGCACTGTAGAATTTAATACAGAAAATGTTGATGATAAAGTTTTATTGAAGGCTGACGGAATGCCAACATATCATTTAGCTGTTGTGGTTGATGATTACCTGATGAAAATAACGCATGCCTTTCGCGGAGAAGAATGGTTGCCGAGTGCACCCGTACATATTTTACTTTGGAAATATTTAAACTGGATAGATGATATGCCAAAATGGGCACATCTTCCATTGATATTAAAGCCTGATGGTAACGGCAAACTAAGCAAGCGGGATGGCGACAGGCTTGGGTTTCCGGTGTTTGCCATGAGCTGGACAGATCACAAATCAGGAGAATTAATTAAAGGTTTTAAAGAACTTGGTTTTTTACCGGAAGCATTTTTAAATCTGCTCGCAGTGCTTGGATGGAATGATGGAACAGAGCAGGAAATTTATTCTCTTGATGAATTGATAGAAAAATTTTCTATTGAAAGAGTGCATCATGCAGGAGCAAAATTTGATTATGAAAAGGCGAAGTGGTTCAATCATGAATGGATAAAGAAGTTGCCGGTTACGAGTAATGGGTTACTGGTTACTGGTTACGGGTTACGGGTTAAAAAGATTTTTGAAGAGAAAGGAATTACAATAACCGATGATGAAAAATTTATAAAAGTTTTAGAATTGGTAAAAGACCGTTGCACTTTGCTCACAGATTTTTATGATCAGTCTGTTTTCTTTTTTGTAGCACCAGTAACAATTGATGTTGATTCAATAAAACCAAAATGCCTGCCTGCCGGACAGGCAGGGAATGAGAACAAACAAATGTTTTTTGTTGAGTTGATAAGAGCATATAAATTAATTCAGCAATGGGATCATGATGA
This sequence comes from Bacteroidota bacterium, assembly GCA_030946075.1. Taxonomy (GTDB): domain Bacteria; phylum Bacteroidota; class Bacteroidia; order Chitinophagales; family Chitinophagaceae; genus Ginsengibacter. The sequence continues at coordinate 2,134 of JALYYX010000249.1, forward strand.
TCTTGAAAATACTTTTAAAGAAATTGCTGCTGCACACCAATTAAAACCGGGTGAACTAATGTTGCCTTTTCGTATAATGCTTGTTGGTGGCAAGTTTGGGCCCGGTGTTTTTGATATTGCCTCCGTGATAGGCAAAGAAGAAACGGTAAAAAGGATTGAGAAGACATTAGGATTGCTGTAACTACTTTAATATAATTACTTATTAATAAAAGTAAATCAAACCGTCATTGCGAGCAAAGCGAAGCAATCTCATATTTGTATTGCAGAATATTTATTAATGGTAATGTATTATAAGATTGCTTCGTCGCTTTGCTCCTCGCAATGACGTACTTTACTATCCCTGCTTCTCCATCATGTCAACAATTTTGTTCCAGTCAGTGGTGTATAATTCTTTAAGATGAATTGTTAGTCAGGCGACCGTTGCAAATTCTGAAATTAATTGCCACGACATTGAGGTCGTGGAATAAGAAAAAATCAATCATGGCTTAGCAGAAATAATTTGCTCAAGTATTTTGGCTAAAGCCAATCCTCTATAAATAATTATCCCCGACCTGAAGGTCGTGGCAATAAAATATAAACACAAAAACCAACCCTCACCTTTGTTGATCGCTCTTCTGCCAATGTTGGTGGAAGACCAACATTTTTAACCCCAAAATCACAATCACACTATCCTTGTTTCTCCATCATGTCAACAATTTCGTTCCAGTCAGTGCTGTATAATGCGGTAAGATGATCAACATCATTTTTATCCAGGCGGATAATATTTTTTGTGTTATCAATCGCATGTTG
>JALYYX010000257.1 GCA_030946075.1 Bacteroidota bacterium
AGCCAGTCGTGAACGTTCATCCTGTTACATCCGCCTGTGCTGCAACCACCATTACTTTTACATCCGCCCGGTTTTCCGCCTGTTGATGTGCTACAACTTGTGCAACTCATATAGCTTTAATTAATTGAAATAAAGTAAAGGATTGTGTAGCCGGCGGATGAATAGCTATTAAGCTTCAGTGACAGTTTACACTGAGTTCATCGAAGTGCACTCTTGTACAGCGGTAACAATGTTCGTCATTGCGAGGAAGCATGACGAAGCAATCTTATATTACAATAACTATTTTTAAAAAATTGCGATTGCACTTTTATGATTTGCTGTTTACTACAAGATTGCTTCGTCGTCGTTCCTCCTCCTCGCAATGACGTTAAATTAGTTGTTGCCAATTGGTATGCGGTTGAAGTGAGTGACACAACGATGTTGACTGATGCTTAAAAAGCTGGTTCAAAAAAAATCTCTCTTAAAAACGCCGACCTCAAAATTCCTGTTCCTCAATTAACCAAAATTAACGAATTATCCTTAATAATATGAAACAGCCGGATGCAGAGAGCATGAAACAACATTTTTGCATGGGCATTGCGTTCAATATAATAAGTAGCTTTATCCAGCTCAGTGATAATCGCCTGTTGTGCAGAAAGGCTGCAAAGCTTATTTAAGCGGATGGCAAAATCTTTTTCTTTTTCGGGAATATTGATGAAAGGTGTTTTCGGGTTCGTGCTTTCATCAATCATTCTAACCCTTACTGCCTGTTCCAGTAAATGAATAAAGTAGCGGAGAAATTGCTTTTGCTTTTCCCTGCCGAGCCTTGCAATTTCATCTATCCATTTTATTTGGGCGGCGGTATTGTTTTTGGCGATAGCATTCAGCCATTCACGTAACAGGCTTTGCCAGTCTTCTTCAGCGTGTTGCAGCATTTGGAGACTCTCACGATAATTTCCTGCGCAAACACCTGCAATTTGTCTTGCTTTGTTATTTTCTACTTTACCTCTTGTTATCAAAGCGTCTTCAATTTCATCATCAGTAAGTGCAGGGATTTTTACCAGTTGTGTTCTTGATAAAATGGTGGGTAGGATGGCGCTTTCATCTTCTGCTACAAAAATAAAAAGTGTATCAGGTGGTGGCTCTTCAATTAATTTTAAAAGCTTGTTGCCTTCCTTTCCCAAAAATTCGGGCATCCACATTATGAGAATTTTGTACTGGCTTTCAAAAGCTTTTAGGCTAAGCTTATGATTTATCTCATTGCATTCCTGTGCGGTAATGTTTCCCTGTTTGTTTTCTGCACCTATAAATTGTAGCCAGTCATAAATATTTCCGTAAGGGTAGCTGCACACAAATTCTCTCCACTCAGTAATATAATCGGTGCTCACAGGTTTCTCGCCGGTTTTTTTTGTTACAACCGGGTATGAGAAATGAATATCGGGATGAATTAGTTTATCTGATTTAATGCAGGCGGGGCAGATGCCGCAGGAATCTCCCTCACCCTTGCCCTCTCCACTGAGTGTAGGGGGAGAAGAAGGAGCTTCTCCAAACAAGTCTGCAGATTTTTGTTGTGCTTCTTTTGCTGAAGCACAGACAATGTACTGCGCAAATGCAATGGCCAATGATAATGCGCCGCTGCCTTCTTTTCCTAAAAATAAAAGGGCATGGCTTAAGCGGTTTTGCTGTATCAGTTGTACCAGTTGTTCCTTTACAGGCTGCTGACCGATGATGTCTTTAAATTGCATTGGTGCAAAAATAAGTTCTCACGCAAAGTGGCAGAGAAAGAAAGGCGCAAAGAAAATTCTTTGCCTCTTTTCTTATATTTTTTTGCGTCTTTAAGTAAAAAATTAATTCAAATACTTTGTCACTTCTTCGCTCATGGGTTTTACTTTGTTATGAATAACAGTAATAAGTTTTCCGTTCTCATCCAATAAAAATTTTGTGAAGTTCCATTTGATAGGATCTTTAAATCCTAATTTGTCTGCTTCTGTAACAAGATATTGAAAAATGGGAGCGATGTCATCTCCTTTCACGGAAACCTTATCTGCCATTGGGAATGTTACACCATAATTCTTTGTACAGAATTCTTTTATTTCTGTGCTGGTACCAGGTTCCTGACCGCCAAAGTTGTTTGCAGGAAAACCTACGATCACCAGTTTGTCTTTGTATTTTTCGTATAACTCTTCCAGTTGTGCATATTGCGGTGTATTACCACATTTAGATGCTGTGTTTACTATCAGGATTTTTTTTCCTTTAAATTTTTTGAAATCGATTTTACCGCCGTTAAGCGCTTCAACCTTAAATTTATAGATATTGTCTTTTTTCTTTTCGGGAGAAAAAAATGATGTGAGCAGAATAATACTTGCTGCTAAAAATATTTTATTCATAAAAAATTATTTTGATGATAAAGTTACCATTTAATACGCATCCGTTGAGATGATGGTTGTTTATCTTTCATAACAACCAATGTCAGGAATGCCATTAGCTCTTGGCTTATCATCCAAATCTTTGGGAAAAGCAGTTATCACACCCTTGTTTATTGCAGGAGCATTTGCATTTTTTGTAAAATGAAAATCATAATACTGTTTGGTTGTATTAATGCTGTCGAACATTGGATCCTGGTTTTTTACCGAAGAAATAAAAGTAACATTTGTTGGGTCGTTTTTTACTTTATAAAGAATATGATCAAAAGTTACATTGAAAGTTGCAGTTCCTTGTTTAAGTACTACTACCTCATCATCAACAGTGCCACCTTGTCCCCAAAAGATACAATTTTTAAAGACCGCATTTAGAGTTGCTATTACCGGCTGATTGTTTTGCATTACAAAATTTGCAACCTGCAAAACTGCATTCTTGTGTGATAAGTAAATATTTGAATATGCAGCAATGGTACAATGTGTGAGCTGATAATCGCCACCTAATGCAATTAAAACATTGCTTCCGCAATTGCTGATCAAAGAATTATCAATCTGAATATTGGAATTGATCCCTAAAATTCCTGCATCATAGGCATTATCAATTATGCTTTGAGATATTTTTATTTTTGGATTTGTATTTATAGAAAGGCCTTGTGAAACAATTGCCTGGTAAGCATTTTTTATAACTGCAAAAGTTAGTGTGTTATTTTTGCTGGTATTGCGAAAAATAATTCCTGGCCAGCTTGCTGGTAGGTCTTTGTAATCAGCATCCAGCCTGTCTCCGGTAAATATTACAGGGCTTGCTTTTGTTCCATTTATAATTAGACTTCCATCAACTAAAAGCGGCGCATCTGCATGAAAATAAATTTTTGTTCCGGATTGAATAATTAAAGTCGCAGTGGTATCAATCTGCAATCCGCCGACAATAACATAGGGAAGTGTATTCGTCCACACATTATTGCCTGTAAGTTTTTTGCTTCGCAGAAAAATTGCATTTTTACCGTATGCCTGCAGCTGTATAAAATCACTGTTGCCATTATAACTTATTAAAATACTATCCCGTATTATAAATGGAATATTTGCCGCGGTTGGATTAATATTTACCTGCACAAAAACATAAATGCTGTCGTTGGCATTAATTTCAATGTTATCAACTTCGGGTGCAGAAACTCCGTCAACATTCATTTTAAATGCAGATGATATGCCGCCCATTAATTTCACTTTTGATAAGCGAAGCTTTTTATCATTAAGATTTACAATTTTAAGTTGCTGTGTTATGGAGCCTGCGGTAGTAAAGACTGTGTCAAAAAATAATGTATCAGTACTTACACCTAACCTTGCCTGTGGGCTTGTAATAAATGATTCTTTTTTGCATGAAAAAAATATATAGCTGATAACCAGAAAAAACAAAAAATATTTAAATCTCATACCTATTATTTAGATGCAAATGCCAGTGTGGCGATGCTAAGTTTTGTATTTTCAATTTTTAAAATCTCTGCTCCACAAGCCTCTAATGTTGCGCCTGTTGTAACCACATCATCAATTAGCAGAAGATGTTTTCCTTTTAATTGAGAAGGGTCATTTATTTCAAAACTTCCTTCTACATTTTCCCACCGCTCGGTTCTGTGTTTTAAGGTTTGCGTTTCGGTATATCTTTTTCTTACCACATTATTTTTTATTACAGGTACATTTATTACTTCAGATATGCCATTGCATAAAATAGTTGCCTGGTTGTAACCTCTTCTAAATTCTTTATCTGCAAATAATGGTAAGGGAATTAATGCATCAATATTTTTAAACCGATCGGTGCCCGCTAAGCTCCTGCCTATAGTTGCTCCTAAATACATTCCTATGTCTTTATTGCCATTGTATTTAAATTCATGAATCAATGTTTGTATCAAAGTGCCTTTCGCAAAGTAAAATTCGCTCATTGCAGATATTATATCCACTCTTCCCCAAAATATTTTTTCTACAGGATTATTTGCATGCATCGCAAAATTTGTGTGAGGTAATTCATTAATACACTTAAGGCAAAGCAGGTTATCATCTTCAATTAAATCACTGCCACATCCTGTACAAACATGCGGATAAAATAGATGAACTAATGGCGATAATATGGTTGTCTTTACATTCACGATTATTAGAACAGGTATTTATACAATTCTTCTACTTTACCTAAGGCTACAATTTCAATGTTATTTTTTTGTTTACCTAACCCTTTAGTGTTGTATCTGCTTACAATAATTTTTTCAAACCCTAATTTTTCCGCCTCCGCAATCCTTTGTTCAATCCTGTTTACGGCTCTTATTTCGCCACTTAACCCCACTTCTCCTGCAAAACAAATATGCATCGGCAAAGAAACATCTTCATACGAAGAAAGCAATGCACTTAAAACAGCTAAATCAATAGAGGGATCTTCTACTTTCAATCCTCCTGCAATATTTATAAAAACATCTTTAACCCCAAAATGAAATCCACCTCTTTTTTCAAGAACGGCTAATAAAAGTTGTAATCTTCTCAGATCAAAGCCTGTATTGGTTCGCTGAGGGGTTCCATAAACGCTTTGAGTAACCAAAGCCTGCACTTCAATTAATAAAGGGCGAATTCCCTCAATGGTTGCGGCAATTGCAACGCCGCTAAGCTGATCCTCTTTTTGCGTGATAAGAATTTCAGAAGGATTACTTACTTCTCTCATCCCATCACCTGTCATTTCATAAATTCCCAATTCTGCAGTTGAGCCAAAACGGTTCTTTAATGTTCGTAAAATACGGTAAGCATAATTTCTGTCGCCTTCAAATTGGAGAACAGTATCAACCATGTGCTCTAAAATTTTCGGTCCGGCAATGCTGCCATCTTTGGTTATGTGGCCTATCAAAAAAACCGGTGTATGTGTTTCCTTTGCAAATTTTTGAAACTCGGCTGCACATTCTCTTATTTGTGAAACACTTCCGGGAGATGATTCTACATAAGAGGATTGCATTGTTTGAATAGAATCAACAATAACAAGTTGTGGCTTTAGTTTTTTTATTTCAGAAAAAATGGTGGATGTACTTGTCTCAGTAAGCAAATAAAAATTTTCATTGATAACCTTCAGTCTGTCGGCACGCATTTTAATTTGCTGCTCACTTTCTTCTCCACTAATATAAATCGTTATTACATTATTTAAATGCAAAGCATCCTGTAAAAACAAAGTTGATTTACCAATGCCGGGCTCACCCGCCACTAATACAAGACTGCCGGGAACAATGCCGCCGCCCAAAACACGATTTAGCTCTGCATCTTTTGTAATAATTCTTTTTTCTTCACCGCTTATGATCTCACTTAAAGAAATGGTTTTTAACCTTTTATCGGTTCCTGCAAATTCCTTCCAGTCGTTTTCTTTTTTATCAGTTCCTTTGTGAATTACTTCTTCAACAAAAACATTCCATTGATTACATGAAGGACATTTGCCCAGCCATTTTGCGCTTTCGTATCCGCAATTCTGGCAAAAAAAAGCTGTTTTTGTTTTACTCATATTTATGAAGCGTAAATTAAAGAATGTTTTGCTGATGAAACGGCTTACTCTAATTTTACCGGCGTCCTAAAAAATATTTTAGATGAAAGTAAGTGCTTTTACTTATGTACGAAACGGGTTGCAACTGGATTATCCTTTCATAGAATCCATCCAAAGTATTTTACCAATTGTTGATGAATTTATTGTGGTGATTGGTGACAGCGTAGATGGCACAAGAGAAGCTGTAGAGAATTTATCAAATACCAAAATTAAAATTATTGATACCATCTGGGATGATACAAATAGGAGCGGAGGAAGAATATTTGCAGAACAGGCAAATATTGGATTAGATAATGTAAGTAAAGATGCAGATTGGATATTTCACATTCAGGCCGATGAAGTGATACATGAAACTGACTTGCCGGGTATTAAAAATGCCATGGAACTATATCTGAGTAATAAAAAGGTGGAAGGTTTGTTATTCGACTTCATAAATTTTTTTGGTGATTATATTCATTATGCTCCATCAAGAAGATTTCATCAGAAGGAAGTTCGCATTATTAAAAATAATCCGCATTTTAGGAGCTATAAAGATTCACAGGGCTTTCGATCATTTGATAATCCAAAAAATATGTGGGAAGAAAAGGGCAGAAAATTATTTGTGAAGAAAATAAAAGCAAATATTTATCATTACAGTTATGTGAAAGATCCTAAAGTGCAATTAAAAAAACTTATAGTTTTTGGAAACCGCTGGCAACAGAATGATGAGTGGATAAATGAATTTATGAAACAAAACGTAGATGGATATAATTACGGGAAAATTGATTTCTTGTATAAATTCAAAGGAACCCATCCATTAATTATGGAAGAAAGAATTAAAAAGCAGGATTGGAAATTTAATTATGATCCATCAAAAAATAATATGAACGGAAAAGAAAAATTTATGAAGTTTCTGCAGGATATAACAGGTAAACAATTTTTTATTTCCCAAAATTATAAAACTGTATAAAAAAACAGTTTGTTATTAGACTCTAACGGCAACACGTACTATTGAAGAGACCAAATAAACCTTAAACATCATTTTCTACATTGTTTGTCAGGACAAATATTATCTGTACTTTTGTTACTCATAGTCAACCGTAGCAATGGTAAACAAAGGTATATTAAACGACCTTATTAACACTCAAGACCTCACAAATCTTGAAAAGCATTTGATTTACTCATACTTAACAAATAATAAAATTAATTTCACTAAAAGCCCAATTCTTACAACTTATTTTAAAGGGTTTGAACAAAACGTTCAACTTTACCTTGATACTTCTTCATTAAATATTTCCAATATTAAAGAACTTGAAAACTATTTGGAATTAATAATCCCAATAAATGATAGAAAATTAAACGGTGCATTTTTTACTCCTTCATACATAATTGATTTCATTATTAATGAAATACAACCAAAGGAAAATGACACTAACCTTGACCCAAGCTGCGGTTGCGGTGCATTTTTGGTTGGCTTGACAGACTATTATAAAAGGTCTTTTGGTAAATCAATCAGGCAGATAATTAAAGAAAATATTTTTGGCTCTGACATCCTTGGATATAATATTCACAGAACAAAATTAATATTGACAATTTACGCTCTACAACATGATGAAATTTTGCAAGACACCGATTTTAATTTATATCATCAGGACAGTTTGAAATCAAAGTGGGCACAAGAATTTAATAACATTGTGGGCAATCCGCCTTATGTAAAATTTCAGGACCTTTCAAATGAAAGCAGGGAATATTTATTTAAAAATTGGACAACTGTAGAAGGTGGAACTTTCAATCTTTATTTTGCTTTTTTTGAATTAGGATACAAACTTTTAAAACCAACTGGAAAGTTAGGCTACATAACACCCAACAATTATTTCACTTCTTTATCAGGTGAAGCAATTCGTAAATTCTTTCAGCAAAAAAAATGCGTTTCACGAATAATTGATTTTAGCCATAAGAAAGTTTTTGATGCACAAACCTATACTGCCCTCACATTCATAAGCAAGCAAGAAAATGAAGCCATCATATTTGACAAAATACCCGAAAGCTACAAACCCGAACAATTTTTATCTTTTGCTAATGGTTCACCAAATTTTCTCAAGGACTTGAATTTCAAAAAATGGCGTTTACTTAAATTAGAAGAACAAAAGAATATAAAACTTATTGAAACAATCGGTACACCAATTGGAAAACTTTTTGACATTTGCGTTGGCATCGCTACTCTTAAAGATGAAATATTTTTCATTGATGGAAGCGAAGAACAAAATGGGTACTATTTGAAAACTACTGAAAAAGGAATATTTGAAATTGAAAAATCAATAACAAAACCAGTCTATAAAATATCAGATTTTAAATCTCAAACTGAAGCTGAAAAAAATACCAGAAGAATTATTTGTCCTTACACTATAAAAAAAGGAATTGCTACACCAATTTCTGAAGCCGATTTTAAAAAGCAATTCCCAAAATGCTATGCGTATCTTTTGACGGAAAAAGAAAATCTTTTATTAAGAGATAAAGGTAAAATAATATTTAATCCCTTTTATGTCTGGGGACGTTCGCAAGGAATTACTAAGACAGGCGAAAGGATATTAACTCCCACTTTTAGCCGGAAACCCCGCTTTATAGTTATTAAGCAATCTGACGCATTTTTTACTAATGGATATGGAATATTTTTTAGCGAACAGAAGACTAGAAATTCACTATTCACAAATTATGTTAATGCGATTACACAAATTGAAAACATAGACATTGTTCAGAAAATTTTGAACTCTTATGTTATGCAGTATTATATCAATAAAACAAGCGTAGCAATTGAAGGTGGTTATCCTTGTTATCAAAAAAATTTTATTGAGAAGTTTACTATTCCTGATTTATCACCGTATGAAATTGAAACTTTACGTTCGATCAATTGTGAACCAGAAATAAACGAATTTTTAAACGAAAAGTATCAACTAAAAATATTTAATCCGAATCTTTTTTCATAGGCATCCAATAGGGTTCTTATAAATCCATCAAACTGTAAATTATCCATTGTTGCTGTCGAGTAAGGGGGTAATAAATTATCTTGTATTAATTGTTGTGTAGTGCTATAAACCTTAATTGGGTTTTGGGAGAAATCTGCAATTATTAAAGCTACTCTTTCATATTTGAAATCATCATCACGTTGGCCTTTTCTCATGTTTAATGCGGAAAACCCCTTTATATATCTTTCTAATTGCCTAGCAGTCGCAGGCGTAAAATTGCAGTAAACAGGATTGTTATGCGCTATCTGTCCCGAATCCAGTTCCCTTACTGAAATCAAATACATTTCTCCCAATACCATTTTAGGAACTCTTCTATGAAGGTTTAAAGGTTCAGCATAAGTTCTTTCAAACATTGTATCAATATTATTTCCCAAACTACTAAGCTGCGTTCTAAGATTAACCGATAAAATATGTTCAGTAAATAATTCTCCATAAGGCTCGGTGATACTTGTATTAAATAGACCGTTGAAATCTAAAAGCTCTTGATGAGGGTGTAAATTATTGGGGAAGACACAGACATCCTGTTTTTTGAATTTTAAAAAACCTGCTAAAACTATTTCGGGATTTGCATGTCCAATTTGCGGACGAATATTTACACGATTAACTCCTTCTGTAATCAAGGATGACTTTATTGTTTCATGCAACAGATTTACTATCTGTTGAGAAGTAATTAGTGAATTTTTCCCAGATGTCCCACCAGAAATAATCACATCTTCAATAGCACTCTTTATAATTTCCAAGGCTTCGACCAAGGATAAAGGATTGTTAGTTGTATCTACAATTCTTGTATCAATATCCAATTTAATTTGTTGTAGTGTCCTCAAAATCTTTGCTTTTAAAAAATTCCTTTATACTTGTGTTAAGGGCAGTTGCAATCTTTTCAATATTTATTATTGACACATTTCGCTGACCATTTTCTATGCTTGCGATGTAGCTTCTATCTAAATCAGCAGCATAAGCCAAATCCTTCTGGGACATTTCTTCTTTTTCCCGAAGTTTTTTTATGCGTTGACCGATTTTTGCTTTCACATCCATGATTGCAAAAGTCATTAAGTGTTGACTATAAATCAAAGACTATAAGTAACACTTCAAATTAATATTACTCAAAAATAGAAAAGACGAATAAAGGGATAACATTATAATGCCAATAAGCGGAGTGACCTACGAAATTTTAAAAGAAAATTTATATAAAAATCATCAGCTCTGCTGATAGGTCCTTTTTATGAACGTCTTATCAATAGCCGACACAGTCCGAAAAAATTTCTTATAAAGCAAAAGGATCAGCATTTCTACTGATCCTTTATACTTACTAACCCATTAAATTCTATAGCTAAATTACAAATTGCAACCAGATAAACAAATTAATTTTTAAGTTGTGAATAAAAAATTTATAGGTCTGATAATTTGAGCCATAAATATATTTTTATCCTTAACTATTTGACAATCAACACAATTAATAAAGAGTCGTGTTATTACTTAACCTAAAATCGATTACCATTATAATAAAAAATTTGGTTTATAATATAAACTACTCTACATTCGCAATAAATTTATAAGTTATGGTTCGACTATTCTGCTTATGTATGTTATTTGGTCTTTCAATTAAAGCGCAAACAAAATTATCCG
>JALYYX010000282.1 GCA_030946075.1 Bacteroidota bacterium
TGGATATTGTAAAATGGGGTGGTGCTGCCGGAACCATTCATTTTAAAGAAGTAGAAGTAAAAGATATTTCACAGTTACCACCCGGTGAGAAGAATGATTTTTTGGCTGACATGCATTATATAAATCCCTTAAAAGCATTGATGATGGCAAGAGCTTTACATGTTCTACCCAAAAAAGTGATCTTTTTAGGATGTGAGTCAGAAGAGCATGAAGAAATTGGAATTGGTGTATGTGCAGCAGTGGAAGCGGCACTGCCTTATGCATTTCAAAAAGTAAAGGTTTTTATTTTAGATACAATGAAAAGCCCGCTGGTTGCCGAATAGTGTAATAATATTATTACCATTCCCGGATTTTTTTTTAACTTAGTAAAAATTAAAGGAAATGAAAGATCAAATAAATCAAACTCATTCCGATGATGAAGAAAAAATAATTCTTCCATGGAAATCAGAACTTGCTGTAAAAGATCTCATCAAACCTATAACTCTGCGACGAATACGTCTTGTTCAAACAACGGGTGGTATTCTGTTACTGTTAGCTGTTATAGGATTTGCATATTGGTTATTTGTAAAACCACCTTCCGGCGAAAGGATAGTGAAAGATATGATAACGGCTGCTGGCGGAATGGAGCAATGGAAAAATATTCAGGATGGAAATTTTGTACGTACACATCGCTTATATGATGAAAACGGAAAAATCATTCATCAATCTGAAGAAACATTTTTCTTTAAAAACAATGAAGACGGACATCAGCTTTTAATAAAATCCAAAACCAATGGAGGTGACAATGTAGTTGTTGGTCATGATAAAGTAGGATATTGGGCTTCTTTAAATGGCAACGGAGTAAACCCGGTACCATTGGCTAAAGAACTGGAATTTATGTGTGATGATGAACATTGTTCACCCCTTTGTGCAAGTGAAATGGCTCTTTACCGCATGTCTTTTCCTTTTAAATTAGCTGACAATGGAGTTATACCACGCAATGCAGGAACGGCAATGTTGAATGGTGAAAAGGCCATATTATTGGATGTAACTTTTGACCCAAAGGTGGGGCATGATCGTTGGGTTTTTTATGTTAATCCATCGTCTAAATTAATTCGAAAAATTGAACATTACCCAACAATTAAAGATAATGTACAGCCAGAAGAAATCTATTTATCTGATTTTAAAAAAGACGGCAATATTGTATTAAGCCATTCAAATAAATATTATCGAAGTAATGGGAAAATATTAGAAGAATATTTGATCTCGAATGTAAAGTTCAATTCATCTTTAGCCGCTGATATTTTTAACAGGCCACCGCAACTTAGTATGAAATAAATATCTGATCAATAAGAAACTAATTAAAGGACGAAATTATAAATCGTCCTCTTTTTATGCCTTAACTGTTTCCAATAAAACAGTTGCTAATTGGTTAATCGCTTTTAGTGCCGGCGAATTATCAATTGCATTCATATCCAACGATCCACCTTTATCTGCTTCTGAAATTGTTGTATCCAAAGGGATAATTGCTATTACAGGCAAGTCAGTTTGTGCACAAAACTGGCGTATGGCTTCTTCATCTTGCGGATTTTTTACTTTGTTTGCAACTGCAACAATCTTTTTTATTTCAAGTTCTTTTCCTAAGCGCTGAAAACGTGCCACTGCTTCCATTGAACGATAATAAGGTTCTACCACACACAATAAAACATCCACATATTTTGATGTACCCCGTTTCATTTGTTCCAGCGATGCTTCAAGATCAAGCAATGTTACCTGTTCGCTTTCTTCCAGTGCTGTATGAATGATTTCTCTCACAGTAGTGTGAATACCACACATGCAACCTGTACCGGCATGCTCAGGCTGTCCAACCGCCAGTAGAGTAACATTGTCATTTGTTTTTATTCCATATGTATCCATTACATCGGCTAATGGCACATTTAATTTTGCATATTTTTTCCCATCATCTTTTGAGTAAACTTCAAGTAGTTTCGAAGTTAAACCTTTTGGCATTGCAGCTTTTGGGTCTATACCAAGTGTAAGTGCAAGATTAGGATTGGGATCACCATCAATTGCTAAAACAGAAATTCCTCTGCTCCCTAATGTGCGGCACAACAAACCGCTGATTGTAGTTTTACCAACACCGCCTTTTCCACATACTGCAATTTTCATGATAATCTTTTGATGAAGTTATCAAATAAATCCATTAGAATATTAAATAAGATTTTAATTAAATTGTTCGTTATTGTTTTGAATACTTATATCTAAATATTTACCATTTATGTTCACTAATCTGTTACTATTTCTTCCATAACTCACTGTAATCAGCTGGTTTCATTTGCTGTATCGGCAAATAATTATTAACTAATACTATTAGCTACATGGTATGGTAAAGGAAAATGTAGAGCCTTTTCCGGGTTCACTTTCAATTTCCAAACTTCCCTTATTCTTCTCAATAAAATCTTTACTGATAAGTAAGCCCAATCCTGTTCCCTTTTCTTTTTCTGTGCCCCTACTGCTGTCAGTTGCATTTAATTGCAAAATGCGCTGAATTTTTATTTTACTAATTCCAATCCGGTAAATTATAAAGTGTAAATGCGCCAAAACCAAAATTTTTAATCTACAAATTAATTCATAGATTGTGTTTGCATAATATGGAAAAGCTTTCACTTTTTACTTCTACTAACAATTAAACTTTTGCTTATGAATCAAACATCTCATTTAAAATTATGGCAGAATTTAAAATGCATTTTTTTATTTGTTCTGTTTTTAATTCCTGCCGCCATATTCGCACAGTTAATTAATGGAAAGGTTACGGGACCTGCAGGAGAGCCATTATCAGGGGTTTCAGTTTTGGTAAAAGGAACTTCCAAAGGTATTTCTACAGATAATAATGGAAATTTTTCTTTGAATTTACCAAGCCCATCTTCAACATTAATCATCTCTTCACTTGGTTACGAAACACAGGAAATAAAATTAAATGGTAGAACTAATATTTCTATAACATTAAAAACTGCAAACAAACAACTTGAACAGGTTGTGGTAATTGGTTATGGTTCACAACGAAAAAGAGATCTTACCGGTTCATCAGCCAGTGTAAAGGGTGCTGAAATTGCAAACATTCCTGCACTAACGGCTACACAAGCAATACAAGGAAAAGTTGCAGGTGTACAAATAACGAGTAGCGGAGCTCCGGGAAGTACGCCCAATGTACGGATAAGAGGTGTTGGTTCTATTTTAGGAGGAGTAAATCCATTATATATTGTTGACGGAATAATAACAGGGGATATTAGAAATATAAACAGCAATGATATTGTTTCTGTAGATATTTTAAAGGATGCATCTTCTACCGCAATATATGGTGCAAGAGCTGCAAACGGTGTTGTATTAATTACTACAAAGGCCGGAACAAAAGGAAAATTCTCAGTTAGCTACAACGGATATGTGGGTGTAAAAATGTTAGTACATAAAGTAAAAATGGCCGAAGCTAACTTGTATACTATTTATTCTAATGAGGCTGCCGGAGCGCCAGCAATAACATCCGCAGATATTACAGGTAATACAAATTGGTATGATGAACTTACCCGACCTGCAATTATGAACAATCATAATATTTCTGTAAGCGGAGGGAAAAATAAATACCGTTATTATTTTTCAGCAGGTTATTTAAATGAACAAGGTCTTTTAAAAGGTAATGATTATACAAGATTTACTTTGCGATATAATCATGATATCAATCTTACTTCTAAATTAAAAGTTGGTAATAATCTTTCCTTTTCTCATTATGTATCCAACAATAAACCATACAGCTTATTTACTACCGCCTACATTGCAGCACCTATCTTCAAAGCAAAAAATGCTGATGGCACGTATGGGTATACAACAAAAAGTGACGTTGGTAATCCGTTAGCAACTTTGGAATATACAAATGATAAAAGCTATGGAATACGTGGTGAAGGTAGCTTGTGGGGCGAATATCAACTTAC
>JALYYX010000285.1 GCA_030946075.1 Bacteroidota bacterium
AAGTTACATTACTTGTAAAATCGCTGGCTGTAAAAGTAAATTGCTTCCAGAAAGAATTATTTCCACTTGCTACATAATTAAAGTTCCATGAAGAAGGAGTTGCCAACACATAGGGAGAAGGTGCTACTGTGCTGTTAAAAACAGTTATATCATCAAGCGTCCATCGGGCTGCAGCTGTGCTGGAAGAAGTATAAACCCATGCAATATAGGTACCGGAAGATTTGAAAACGGACAGATTAATACTGTCAGACAAGGTCCATACATCTAAATTTTCGGGTGGAAATTTTCCATTTATAGTTGTCCATGTTGCAGCATTAGGATCACCTGTTCCTGAATAATTGGTGGAAACTTTGAGTAATAATTGATCACCAACAAATTTATTCCGGCTCCAAAAGGAAAGCAATGGAATATTGGTAGCTGTTAAATCAAATTTTGGAGAAATAAACCAATCTTCATTTGTACGGGCACTGGTAGCAAAGCCATTCATTTGCACACCATAAGGTGAATATAATGTCGAATCTGCCGGGTTACGTCCAAACTGTGTACAGGCCCAGGTTTCAGCACCCGTTACACTATATTGGGTAAAACCATCTGTTAAAGAAGAAGTGCAGGAATTAAAATTATACGTAGTGCCTACAGTACCTGTTGGCGCAGTAGCCATCGTAGTAAAACTCCATGTTGAAGACCCTGAAGTACCTGCAAAGCTATTGTTGGCCATATCTTTAAAAGCGCCTGCAGTTATCTCAAAATAGTATGCAGTATTAAAATTTAAGGAGTTAATACTGAATGAGGCTGTACTTCCCGAAACTGTTACAATTGACGATGTAACATCAATAGTTTGCACAACACTGTTATCAGACAATTTTTTAAGAATAATACTGCCTGTGCCTTTCTGAATTGGTTTATTAAAGGTAATGGAAGCAGTAAAAGATGTAGGTACATTAGTAGCTCCATTAACCGGGGATAATGCAGTAATAATTGGGGGAGTATTATCCTGACTTGTTCCTGCAACTGTAAAATTATCTATCCTGTTTGTGCCGGCTGTTGCAACTGCGCCATTATTATTTGCAATTGTTGATATATCTACGATACGGAAATAAACAGCCGCATTATTATTGATAGAAGTTATAGAACTTAAATTAAAAGTTAGTGTAGAATTTGGTTGTGGAGTACTGCTGCTCCACGTATAAACCGCACCGGCATTAAGCGGAACTACATACGTGTTTCCTGTAAAGTCGTTAAAAGTGGTTCCGTTTGTACTGTATTGAACTTTAAAATCTTTAGGTCCGGTAGAGCTTCCGGTCTGGTCAAGAGAAATAGAAATATCAGAATAGCCGGTGGTACTAACCTGGAACTGGAAATAATCATTCACTGCCCAGGTATTTGCACTTATTGATTTTGCAGACCCATTACCTGCAGGGTTAGACCATACAGTAGCAGCGCCTGAATGAAATGCTGTGAAAGATGAACCCGTAGTTTGGTTACCCACATCTGCAACAGCAGACCCCGTAACAACAGGAGTTGTACCGGTATTGGTAGTCGTTATTCCCTCAAAGGTCCATTTTGCAATGGTGGTTTGGCCTATTGCTTTTATATTAATTGCGAAAACTAAAAACAATAATAAGTTCAGTGTAAATAGTTTCTTCATAGTAGATTATTTTTTTAAAGTTATTTTGAAAATTTACTGGAAAAAGCAACACCATATAAAAAGCATAACTGGTATATTTAGCTAAGAAGATTAAATAGTGTGAGAGCGAAATTATTCTTTAAAAGCCATTTGAAAAATTTTATTCAAAGTGCCATTAAGTAAAGTTCTCCACAAATATTTTTGCCAACCTGTCAGCAATAATATTGTGGCACTTAATTTGAAATTTGCACCGCAAAAATTAATTAAACATGCAAAAAGGAAGTATCCGTGTACAAACTGAGAACATTTTCCCCATAATTAAAAAATTTCTTTACAGCGATCATGAAATTTTTATTCGTGAACTGGTAAGTAATGCCGTTGATGCTACGCAAAAATTAAGAACCTTATCTTCTATAGGTGAGGCAAAAGGAGAAATTGGAGGTGTAAATATAGAGATCAAACTAAATAAAGAAAAAAAGATGTTAACTATTTCAGACAAAGGTGTAGGCATGACAGGTGAAGAAGTTGATAAATACCTTAACCAGGTTGCATTCAGCGGTGCTGAAGAATTTTTGGAGAAATATAAAGGGAAGAATGAGGCAAATATTATCGGGCATTTCGGTTTGGGATTTTATTCATCTTTTATGGTGAGTGATAAAGTGGAAGTGATAACCAAAAGCTTTAGAGATG
>JALYYX010000299.1 GCA_030946075.1 Bacteroidota bacterium
CGAAACTGGTCTGTTGTAAAATTTCTTTTCCTAAAAAACACCACCCGTTTCAGGTAATCTTCAAGTGTAATCCTTCCTTCTTCATACACAACAAAAAACAATTTATGGTGGGCTTCCATTTCAGCTCTATCTATGTTGAAATGGGCTGCTGCTTTGTATCGGAATTCATGCCCCCATCCTTTGGAAAGTAAAACACCTCCTATATCAAGAAACAATGTTGTTATATTTTCTGTATTCATAAATTAATTTATGTTGATTGCTTTTTCAATGCTTCGAAACCTGACCTACATCAAACAATTCTTATAGGGTGCAATGCGGTTTTGCATTCAATCTATAAAGCCTTTAAAAATTTCCCGTGTTCCTGGTATTCTTGTTTTGTTATTTAATCCTAAGCAAAATGATATCCTTCATTGTTAACCCATGTGTAGCATTGGCATTTGATAGTTTATCCATATAGTTTATTTATTTGCTATTATTATTTCATTATTTAAACCGCTCTAATTATAAATTTTTTCATATTAGTTTATTGTTGATGGGTAACCATTCCCCCATAATAATCATGAAGATTTGTTACGTAGTATCCATATTGGCAAACCAATGTTTCCAAGGAAATAACTGAAAGCTCTTTAGCTGCATAAGAAAATGCTACTGCCCGCTCTATAGCGGATGCAGCACTTGTTACCAGCGCTACCTTACCTTCAAATAAACGCTCCATTTTTATGATCTAATATTGCTGAAGTAAAAGAGAAGTAAATGCAAAGTTGGATACATTAATTCACAGGAATGTTACACATTTCTCCGGATTTGTTATATCATTCACACATTATAGATAAGAAGTTTGAAAATAGTATCAGTAGTATTTCAACATTATTTCAGCTTGTGTTTCCCGGCAATTTATTACCGCTCTTTTGTAAAAATATTACCAGGCTTTTTTCTGACAGTAAGCGTACCCGAAATGAATTTTCCTGTTGCGATGAACCCGGCAGAAATTAAATTGTAATACGAAATGTGTTATCAATCACATTAGTAATTTCTTCTTCCATAGTTTTCACTGAATCGGAATTGCGGTCTTCTTTTGATCGGTCACTACTACATCCCATTCTTCGATTTCCTGAACTTTAATGTTTATTTCATCCAGATCGGAATCCAAGTAATTTTGAGTTGATTGATGGCCGGAGTTATCAGCAGGTTGCTGAGGGTGTTGGTCATTTTTATTTTCAGCCATTTAGAAATATCCCATTCTATTTTTTTAATCAACTTTGGAGAGATGACGGGAAACCGGTTGCTCCGTATCAACAAAAGGACTGTTCTTTATTTTGTTTTTGTGAGGTTAATTGGAAAAACTTCATTTTTCCAATCAGGAGTTAACAGCGCCTGCGGTGATATAAGCACCTTGCGGCCATTGAACCAGCTACCCGTTTCTACAATTAAATAACGGATGGTTCGGCTTTGATCATCAAAGTAAAACTCTTTAATTTTTCCTATTTCGCCATCGGTTGCACCCATGGTATAACCGATTAAGCTCTTAATACTTCTTTTCATTTTTTTGATTTAAAATTGCCTTCGTTCAACCGTATCCATTACCGTGTTATTGCCTTCACCAGCGGAAACAACTATTGAAGTTTGGAATGACATTTTCCTGGCGCAGTTATTTTATTTTATTTTATTAAGGTTAGGCTTATTCATAACCGCTTTTAATGATTGTTGAGATCATTTTAAACCTTCCGTTTGGCATTATCAGGTTAGATGAATGAGCAGGTATTATAATTCCCTGGCCGGTATGAAGTAAGTTGGATACTTTATTAATTACAATATTTGCTTTTCCTTCAATGATCTGTATGAAAGTGTCGAAAGGTGATGTTTTCTCAGATAAACCTTCCCCCGTATCAAACGACATCACGCTTACATTTCCGGTTAATTTCTTAATAATTGTTTTGCTGACTACCGAATTAGGTATGTATTCAATAACTTCAACAATTACATGTGATGTTGCTTTTTCAATTTCTGTATTCTCTGCTCTTACACCATTTTTAGTTTTATTGTTGTCTGTATTTTTCATCCGGTAAAGATGAGTATTATTCTGGTGGCAAATGTTATATAAGTCTGTTGAAAGGTTATATTATTCACACATCTTCAAGCATGGTAAGCCTTTTTATTTTAATAAGTTTAAAATGAGTAGGGGTAAGTCCTGTTACTTTCTTGAATTGGGACGAAAGATGTGACACACTGCTGTAATGCAGCTGGTGGGCAATTTCGGTAAGATTTAACTCATCATAAACCAGCAATTCTTTTACCCGCTCAATTTTGTGAGCAATCATAAAATGTTCGATAGTGGTTCCCTGAACTTCCGAAAAAAGATTGGCGAGGTATGTATAATCGTATTGTAACTTTTGGCTCAGGTATCCTGAAAAATTTATGGCTAATGGTTCTTCAGAATAATGCACTAATTCTATAATCACATTTTTTATTTTTTGAATTAGTATGCTCTTTTTATCATCTATTAATTCCAGCCCTGATTTTAGTAAGGCAACTTTAAACTGCTCCAGTTGCGATTTTGAAATACTTTCCATAATATCCGTCTCGCCCAATTCCACAGTGATATAGTGAAGACCCAGTTTTGTTAATTCATTCTTAACGACCATTTTGCAACGAATGCAAACCATATTTTTAATGAATAATTTCAAAATGGCTTATTATTATAAACGATGTCAAATATTGCGCCGTTAAATTACAGGGATAAGTTTTTACCGGGAATATCGAACCAATGATTTTACGTTTCTTAGTTATTGAATACAAAACATCCAGTTGTATAGATCGTCTATCTCGTTTTTTCAAAGTCAGTATTTTCTTTAAGGCTTAATATATTCTGAATGTATTTTCTCATTCTTTTTCAGGCTGCAATTCCTTTTTGCAAACT
This sequence comes from Bacteroidota bacterium, assembly GCA_030946075.1. Lineage (GTDB taxonomy): Bacteria > Bacteroidota > Bacteroidia > Chitinophagales > Chitinophagaceae > Ginsengibacter. The sequence goes on from JALYYX010000299.1 coordinate 2,918, forward strand.
TGTATAAAAAAAACTTTCTAACAGGTTTATTATTTATTATCGGAATGGATTGAAAAGCTTTTTGAAGCATCATAAAATTTAAGTTCTGTAATGTTAGCCGGTAAATTAAATCCATTGGCCTCTAATTTTGTTTTTACATTTTGTATAAGTCTTCCCCTCGTTTGTAAGGTGCCCCGCCGAAAATCTTCGGTAGTAACCCAGAAATATACTTTAAGATTAACAGTGCTTGCAGCCAGTTCATCTTCGGCAACAAAATTTATATGTATATCATCTTTCACAATAGTTTCTTCTTCTTTAATACATGATAAAATAATTTCCTTTGCTTTTTCAATATCGTTTTCGTACGCAATGCCAACAATAAAATCTGCACGGTAAAA
>JALYYX010000319.1 GCA_030946075.1 Bacteroidota bacterium
CTTTACATCAAAGATTTTCAATGCTTACAACAAGGGAATAAAAAGCGGCTGTTTTCGGCTTGCTTTTGACCACAATCATTGGTTTTTAAAAGCCAATGCATGGTTCACACTTTTTAATGTAAACGCAGTTCGGTTTGGCGACCAGAGTTTGTTTACCACCAAAGAAGTGTTTCAAAAAGCAGGCGGTTTCAGGGAAGATTTAAAAATGATGGAGGACCAGGAAATCATTCATCGTCTAAAAAAATTTGGGAAGTTTAAAGTGCTGAACGATTACGTAATTACATCGGCAAGAAAATACAAGGACAACGGTGTGTATAGAATGCAAGGGATTTTTTATCGCCTTTGGGCAATGTATTATTTGGGGTATTCACAACAGCAAATGTTGAAGGTGCATAAAAGATTAATTCACAAACACAAACTGTAAAAAGAATATGAGATGGTGAGAAACATTTAAAGATTGGTTTTTAAGTTTAAGAAAGTACCATGTTAACCCATACATTTTTGAAAGCATCTATATTAGCGCAATCCCTGTCTTTTTTCTTTACCTCACCTGGACTATAAAAAACGTCAAAAAGAAAAAATCTTTTGTATTGCCATTATTGCTCACTGGCTTTTGTTTTATTTCTGCTTACTTGTATTTGAACCTTGCAGGCAAAAACATTCCTGTATGGGTATATGTTTTTATTGGACTGATGATTGTATATGGTATTTCTTCAACATTTATAAAACTGAAAGTTGCTACGAAAAATAAACAGCATGAAGCCTTCAACAATAATATTTGATGTAAATGAGACCATGTTAGATATGTCTCCTTTAAAGAAAAATGTCAATGCTCTTTTAGGCAGCAGTGAAGGATTCCGTATCTGGTTTGGAATGCTTTTACATTATTCCCTCGTGGACAACTGCACAGCCAATTATCACGACTTTACCGTTATTGCAAATGCAACTTTAGATATGGCAGCGAAAGCTGTTAATAAATCAATCAGTGAAAAAGAAAAAAAAGAAGCCCTGTCGGCTATCAAAGAATTACCGGCCTATCCCGACGTTTCCAAAGGATTAAAGCTTTTAAAACAAAGTGGCTTTAAGTTGGCAACGCTTACAAATTCGCCAATAACAACTCTTGCTGCACAATTAAAATTTGCAGGAATTATAGAATATTTCGATGCCACCCTTAGTGTTGACTCTGTAAAAAAATATAAACCTTCATCAAAAACATATCAATGGGCTGCTGAACAGTTATCGGTTAAACTAAATGAAACAATGTTAGTTGCTGCCCATGGCTGGGACATTGCAGGAGCTTTACAGGCAGGAATGCAGGCAGCTTTTATTGAACGAAAAGGCCAGTCACTGTATCCGCTTTCACCACTTCCTCAAATTGAAGGAAAAGATCTGGTGGATGTAGCTAAAAAAATATTGAAACTTGTTTAAACCCGGCCAGAGAAAGATTTTTATAAATGCGGTCTTAATAAAGAATTATTGTGAAGAATAAATTGTTGCTTGCTTCGCTGTTTTTAATATCCCTGCTTAATTCTTCCTGCGGGCAATCCCAAAATAAAAATAATGAAATGAAAGAAACGCATACTTATACTAATGAATTGATACACGAAAGCAGCCCTTACTTATTGCAGCATGCGCACAATCCTGTTAACTGGTATCCGTGGGGAGAGAAAGCGTTAAAAAAAGCAAAGGATGAAAATAAAATGCTCATCATCAGCATCGGCTATGCTGCCTGCCATTGGTGTCATGTAATGGAGCATGAAAGCTTTGAAGACACTGCGGTTGCCCGGTTGATGAATGAAAATTTTGTTGCCATAAAAGTGGATAGAGAAGAACGCCCGGATATAGACCAGGTTTACATGACAGCAGCGCAACTGATAACAGGCAGAGGCGGTTGGCCCCTTAATGCAATTGCGTTGCCCGATGGTAAACCCTTTTATGCAGGCACTTATTTTTCTAAAGCCGACTGGATGAAAATGCTGAATTATTTTGTCGAAATAAACAAAACAAATCCGTCAGAGTTAGTGAAGCAGGCAACAGCAGTAACCAATGGAATTCATTCTGCAGAAAACTTATCGTTTAAATCAGAAGATAAAACTTTTACAGCCGATGACCTGAACATGCAGTTCGGCAGCATGAAAAAAAATATTGATTTTAAAAAGGGCGGAGCCGACCGTGCCCCGAAATTCCCAATGCCTTCCAACTGGGAATATCTATTGCAATATTATTTTAACTCAAAAAATGCTGATGCCTTAACGGCAGTTACAGTAACGCTGGATAATATGGCTTACGGCGGAATTTACGACCATCTGGGCGGTGGCTTTGCCCGCTACTCCACCGATGCCAACTGGCATGTTCCGCATTTTGAAAAGATGCTATATGATAATGCACAGTTGGTAAGTTTATATTCACATGCATACCAGCTTACGAAAAATCCTTTGTACAAAAAAGTAGTGTATGAAACCCTGGGTTTCGTAAACCGCGAATTAACCTCTGTTGAAGGCGGTTTCTATTCATCACTTGATGCTGACAGCGAAGGCGAAGAAGGAAAATATTATGTGTGGACGAATGAAGAAATTAAAACT
>JALYYX010000344.1 GCA_030946075.1 Bacteroidota bacterium
TCACAATCGCAGTTATAGCCGGAAGTTGTTAACTGATAAGGTTTATTTGGGTAGTGAGATTTAGTGTCGGTGTGTTTTGCAAAGCTGTTATGCAAAAATCTTTTAGGTGTAATTCCAAAAATGAATATTACAAGCAACAATGCTGAAATGCATCTTGTAATATATTTATTCCGCATAAAAATTTGCATATTGCTGCAAATCTAAAAAAGATAACCGAATGCTGACATATTAATTTAAGTGTTAACTCTACCTTTGCATAAATCTTTTTTAGTGAGCCACGATCACTCCCACCACCACAATCATAATATTGAGCCGCAAAATATGAATAGGGCTTTCATAATTGGTATTATTTTAAATTTTGCCTTTGTAATTATTGAAGTTGTTGCAGGGCTGCTTAATCATTCGCTTTCTTTATTATCAGATGCCGGACATAATCTTGCAGACGTAGGCGCACTGGGGCTTTCATTGTTTGCGTTTAAAATGCTTAAAGTAAAATCAAACGACCATTTCACTTATGGCTATCGCAAAACTTCTATCCTGATTGCATTATTGAATGCAGTTGTACTGTTAATTTCTATTGGAATAATTGTATATGAAGCAGTACAAAGATTTTTTCATCCGCAGCTAATTTCAGGAATGAACGTCTCAATTATCGCGGGCATAGGTATTGTAATAAATTTTTTTTCTGCAAGAATGTTTTTTAAGGATAAAGAAAGTGATTTAAATATAAGGTCTGCGTATTTGCATTTAATGAGCGATGCTGTGGTTTCTTTGGGAATTGTAGTTGGCGGCGTTTTAATGTTTTATTATAAATGGTTTTGGCTCGATCCGGCATTAAGTATAATTATTGCTATTGTTATTTTAGTAAGCACATGGCAGCTCCTGAAAGAAAGTTTGCGCTTATCACTCGATGCCGTTCCTGAAAACATAAGCATCGCTGATATTAAAACAGCAGCCTTAAATGTGAGTGGCGTTAAGGACTTTCATCATATTCATGTATGGGCAATGAGCACAACAGAAAATGCTTTAACTGCCCATTTGGTTTTAGCATCAGGCATTACAAATGAGCAGGAGAAAAAAATAAAACAGGAACTGAAACATGATCTGCAGCATAAAAATATTCATCACATTACTCTGGAAACAGAAAGAGGTGATGAACTCTGCGAAACAGAATTATGCTGAATTGAATTAAAAATGAAAAAGTATATTAAATATATTCCATTACTGCTTTTAATTAGTTGCTCAAAAGAAGATGCAATAAAAAGAGAAATAAAATTAAAGGAAGCAAGAAAAGGTTTTGAGCTTGTGAACTTTTCAATTACCCAGAAAAGAAGTATGAACGATACCTCAGCAATTTATTTTACTGCATCCATAAAAACCACCACCAAAGATTCTGTTATCGAGGATTCAATATTTTTTGTAAAGAATGCTGATGGCGTGCTGCTGCCCTTTTCAAGCAATCCGCAAAACGGAAATAAATAATTCTACAAGGCGTATTTTTACCCTTATGAAAATAAATTCAGCGCTATTTTTACTAATCTTCGTTTCAAATTTCTCTCTTGCACAAAGTACTTTCAAGGCAATAATTAAAGATGATAAAAATAATTTTTTGGCGGGTGCAACTGTAACCATCAGTAATCTTAAACTAAGTTCAACAGCTAACGAAAGTGGCGAAGTAACTATCACCAATATTCCTGATGGCCAATTTGAAATTGAATTTTCATATACAGGATATGAAGAAAAGAAAAAGATTTTTAAATTCCCATTATCCAATGCTGATAAAATATTTGAAATAGAGCTTGAACCCAAATCTGATGAGCTTGATGAAGTAGTAGTAACAACAACAAGAAGTGGGAGAGCTATTCAAAATACACCAACAAGAGTTGAAGTATTATCAGCAGAAGAGTTAAATGAAAAAGGGCTGATGCAACCGGCAAACATTCGTATGATGTTTAATGAAACTACCGGCATCACAACAAAGCAAACATCAGCTGTGAGCGCCTCTGCAGGTATCCGCATACAGGGGCTGGAAGGGCAGTACACACAATTACTTAAAGATGGAATGCCATTGTACGGAGATTTTTCCGGGGGATTAAGCATTATGCAAATTGCTCCGCTTGATTTAAAACAGGTTGAATTTATCAAAGGAAGCGCATCCACATTATATGGTGGTGG
>JALYYX010000353.1 GCA_030946075.1 Bacteroidota bacterium
ATTTAATTCAACGTTAAAAAATGATTTTTACTTTTAAGAGGATCGGTTTGCTGACCCTGCTGCTGGGAGTGTTTTTGCTTAATTTTTCATGCAATAAAGCCGAAACTATATTAGACCCTGCCTTACCAAAAGGCGGTATGGCTCTCACTTTTGACGATTACAGCATTGATAATTGGCATAAGTATATGCATTTGTTGGATTCACTAAATGTAAAGGCAACATTCTATATCTCTAACTACAACAAGTTAAACCACGAGCAAAAAAAGAAATTACATGAGTTACAAAATCATGGTCATGAGATTGCGTTTCATTCCACCAATCATGTAAATTTTTTAAAATACGCTAATGAAAATAAGTGTGATAAACTTTTACAAGAAGAAGTGCTTGACGGATTGAAATTAATGAATAATGATGGCTTTTTCCCTACAACGTTTGCATACCCATATGGCCAGCACAATGAAATTCTTGATAAATTATTATTGAAGTACTTTAAAAGTGTAAGGGCTTTAAACGGCACTCAAAATCTTGCTAAAAGCCTAACCATGCTGGAAGGTAACAGGATAATATACGGACTTGGGATTGATGAATCCAGCAAACGTGATTTTGATAAACTTAAAGACCTTTTAACACAGGCTCAGCAAAAAAACAATTGTGCAGTATTACTAATTCACAATATTGAGCGCCGCGATATTACAATGCAGTGTCCGCTCTGGAAGTTGAAAGAATTAATTTTACATGCACAATCTCTCAATCTGAAATTTTATACCATTTCAGAAATATCAAATTAATTTGACCGCCCTATATCTTAATAAGATTTTGTGATATTTAGAAAAATAAACGTGTAACCTTATCAATTATCGGTTTATTTTGCAGGATAAATACTCTTATGCTTAAAGATATTCAGCCGCAAAATGAAAAAGAAACCCGTGAAGGTTTTGGAGAAGGAATTCATGAAGTAGGCAAAAAAAAACAAATGCCGTGGTGCTTACAGCAGACCTTGGCGGCTCATTAAAACTTAAGCCTTTTATAAAAGATTTTCCTGAAAGATTTTTTCAATGCGGCATCGCTGAAGCCAATATGATGGGCATTGCAGCAGGCTTAACAATCGGAGGAAAAATTCCATACACCACAACCTTTGCTAATTTTTCTACAGGCAGAGTGTACGATCAAATACGCCAATCAATTGCATACAGTAATAAAAATGTAAAAATATGTGCATCACATGCCGGCTTAACATTGGGCGAAGACGGAGCTACTCACCAGATATTAGAAGATATAGGACTAATGAAAATGTTGCCCGGAATGACAGTAATTGTTCCGTGCGATTTTAACCAAACCAAAGCTGCAACTATTGCCGTGGCTGATTATAAAGGTCCTGTTTATTTAAGATTTGGGCGCCCTAAATGGCCAAACTTTACTGAGGAAAATCAAAGTTTTGAAATTGGTAAAGCACAAATATTAAGTGAGGGGAAAGACATAAGCATTTTTGCTTGTGGCCATTTGGTTTGGAAGGCAATTGAAGCAGGAAAAATTTTAGAAGAAAAAGGGTTGAGTGTTGAATTGATAAACATACACACTATAAAACCTTTGGATGTTGATGCCATAATTAAATCAATTTCAAAAACAAAATGTGCGGTTACTGCTGAAGAGCATAATATTATAGGCGGCCTCGGAGATAGCATTGCCCAGGTTGCTGCTAAAAATTTTCCTATACCAATTGAATATGTTGGTACAAAAGATACCTTCGGAGAAAGCGGGAAACCTCTTGATCTTCTAAAAAAATATGGATTAGATACTCCTGATATTGTAACTGCTGCTGAAAAAGTATTATCTAAAAAAATTAAAAACTAATTTTTGGTTTGATTCTTGTTTTTTATTAGTACAAAAACGTACTGATATGAAAAGAACAATTACAATTGTAATACTTTTCTCCTTGTCAATTCTTTCCTGTAAAAAAGAATCGGTTACAACAATATCTCAGGATTGCAAACAAACACCACCGGCAAAATGTATGACCATAAGATGTACTTCAGACGGTAAGCCTGTTTGCGGTTGCAATGGAGTAACTTATGGCAGTGCCTGCGAGGCAGAATGTAATGGTGTGGTATCGTATACTTATGGTAACTGCAAAAACTAATACCGTTAAACTTATTTTTTAAAACCCCACCTTCCCAATGCTTTTTTTATTTTTATGGCTGAGATAATATTATGGCAATACAGCAGGATGATAAATACCTTTTACAGCAGTTTAAAATTTCCGAAAGTAAAGAGGCGGCTTTTACTCAAATTCTGAAAAAATACCAGGAAAAATTATATTGGCATATCAGACGAATGGTTATAGATCATGAAGATGCAAATGATGTTTTACAAAACATGTTCATTAAAGTATGGAGGGCATTAGAAAACTTTAGAGAAGACAGCCAATTGTATACATGGCTTTACCGCATTGCTACAAATGAATGTCTTACTTTTTTAGAGCAGCAAAAAAAACGAAACACTATCTCACTTGGTAATATTGAAAGTGGGCTAAGCAATAAACTTAAAGCAGATACCAATTTTGATGCAAACAAGCTGGAGTGGAAATTACAATTAGGCATACAGCAATTGCCTGAAAAGCAAAGAATAGTATTTAATCTTAGATATTACGATGAGATGCCTTACGAGCAAATGAGCAAAGTATTGGATACAAGCGAAGGGGCATTAAAAGCAAGTTATCATCACGCAGCTAAAAAGATTGAAGATTTTATATTAAATAGTTAAATCGATTAAACTTTAAAACCTGATTAACGTCTATTGAAGTATGAAAATCCCGGGTGAAATATATAATGAACTTAAATACATAAGTCCTTTATTAGCTGATATAGAGAATAAAAACACTTTTTCCGTACCTGAAGGTTATTTTAATACACTTCCAATGGAAGTATATAAGAAAATAAATCTTAATTCTGCCTCTAATTTATTTGTACCGCAGAACTATTTTGAAAATTTAAGCAATACAATTCTAAATAAAATAAAGGATTTAAATGATAATGCCGCTAAGGAATTAAGAGAATTATCGCCCATGCTTTATTCGGTTCAAAATGAAAATGTATTTACTGTTCCAATACATTATTTCGAAAATACTACTGAAGAAATTTTAAATAAAGTTAGCCCGAAGCTACCATCAAAAGTATTAACTATAAATAGCCGAAGCGTATGGAAATATGCTGCGGCAGCTATTATGGCAGGAATAATTGGTGTAAGTTCATTACTGGTTTTTAATAAATCTCAACAATTGTCTGTAAATGATGAAACTTCTTACATGCAGGCTGTTTCTCAATATAGAAACGAACAACAGATAAATAATGGTATTTCCACCTTATCAGAGGATGAAATAATTAAATATCTTGAAAAAAATAGTAATGATGCTGATAATGAAGTTTTAAATTCTTCAATTGAAGAAAGGGGGCTACCCGAACAAACAGATTATTTACAGGATGATAAAACGTTAGATACCTACTTAGATGGGATAGATAAAAAAAATGCACAAAATTAAATTTTGACTATGAAAAATTGCGTACTTATAATTACCATCTTCTTTAATTTTTCTTTTAGCTACGCACAGAATGAAGGCCCGAAAGGTGAGAAGATACAGGCGCTTAAAATAGCATTCATTACACAAAAACTTAATTTAACAGCAGATGAGGCGCAAAAATTCTGGCCTGTTTATAATCAATACGAAAAGGAAGTAAGGCAAACCGTAAAAGAAAATAAAAATACAGGTGATCCCTTGGATAATGAAGAAAAGATTCTAAATATAAAAAGGAAATACCGTCAGGAATTTATCAAAACTGTCGGTCAACCCAAAACCAATACTCTTTTTAATGCTGAAAAGGAATTCAGGGGAGTTTTAATGCGGCAGCTAAAAAACCGACAGGCACAAATGCTGCGTCAATAGCGTTTTTACAAGTTTTTTTATTGATTTTTATAAGAAAAGTTGGTGAATATAAAAATTCTCCTATTTTTGTACATAGGTGTTTTTCATAGGTTAGCAACGGCCGGCCCTTTTTAGGGCAGGCCTTTTTTATAAATTGCCGGCTGTAAATAGCGGAGTTTTAATATCATGATAAAACAACAACGTCCATTTTTCCTGACACCCCGCCTTCCACCAGTGTTGCCTTAATTCCATACTTTTTCGGCCGTTATAATCATATTTAGCTATAAACTTGTTCCTCATTTGCATTAACTGCGGAGCAACATCACCCCCAAAAAATACGATTTCCTTATCTTCCCTAACCCAAAATACCTGGTGAAATGGAGAATGAGCACCTGTAACTTCATAGCTAATATATTCATCAAGTATGCCACCTCCCTCAATAAATTTAGCCTGAGAAGAATTTTTTAAAATTTCGAAATCTTCAATAATGTATGAGGTTTTTGCATTTGCCAAGGCAAAATCAAATTCCTGCTTATTTACATAATAAACAGCATGGGGGAAGCTTAATGTTCTTTCACCGTTTTTTACTTTACTAATTCCCCCGGCATGGTCTTTATGCAAATGGCTTAGCAATACTTTAGTAACTTCTGAAGGATTGATACCATTATCAATTAAATTTTGATGAATTTGTAAACTCCCATTTGCATTTGTAAATCCCAACCCTGTATCGAGCAACAAAATATCTTTTGAAGTAACAATAACGAAGGGTTGAATTTCCACGAGTAAACTTCCGGCGTTTCTTTGTTGAAGATCATCTTTTTGTAAATTAAAAGGAATAAACTGTTTTGTTTTATCTACAGTAAAAGCGCCTTCGCTAAGCGGAATGATTTTCATTGTATATCTTGTTTTGCATTTCCCGTAAAACTTTTTTTTAATAAAAAAAACATCCATATTATACTCAATAAAAAAAGTATTGCTGCAAACTGATGTGCAATTCCAAACCACATTAACCTGTTTCCATAAGGAGAATTAATTACTGTCAAAATTCCCAGGATCACCTGTAATAAAATAAAAATAAGTGGCAACCATTTTGTTTTTTCAAAAAGATCGCTGCCCTTGATTTTTATTGCCTTCATCCACCAAACAAAAACAAATAGGGTTAATAAATAAGCAAGGGTTCTATGAATAAATTGAACTGTAATTTTATTATCAACCAAGTTTTTCCAACCGGGAGATAAATTATTTATTTGATCAGGGATTATCATTCCATTAATGTGAGGCCATGTTGGCGCTGCTGTTGCGGCTTTTAAGCCAGACATAAATGCTCCGTAAACCAACTGAATAAATAAGAGCACAAGAATGCCGGTGGTGATATTTTTTAATACAGAATTTATAATCCTCTTTTCTTTTGGTACTAACAGACTTAACGCAAACCAAAAGGTATAACAAAGCAAAATAAGCGCTGCAATAAAATGTGTTGCCAACTGAATATGGCCTACAAATAATTTCTCTGGCACTAAGCCGCTTTCTACCATAATCCAACCAACCAATCCCTGCAATGCTCCTAATAAAAATAAGATGATCATTGGTATGATCATCTTGCTTTTAAATTTTCTTCTTAATAAAAAATATATAAACCCAACTAAAAAAACTACACCTAATAATCTTGCCCATAACCGATGAAACCATTCCCAGAAAAATATAAATTTAAAATCCTGTAAAGAAAAATCAGCATGAATGTACCTGAATTGATCAGTGCCTTTATATTTATCAAACTCTGCCTGCCATTGTGTAATATTTAATGGAGGCAAAATGCCTGTTAGCGGTTTCCATTCTGTAATTGATAATCCTGATTCTGTTAATCTTGTTATACCTCCCAACATTACCTGTATAATTATCATTGCTACTCCAATCAGTAACCATATTGCAATTTGTCGGGAAGATTTGTCCGGCGGATTTAGCATGAGCAAAGTTATGTTGATAATTATCTGAGGAAAATAATAATGAGATAATTATTTTTGATAAAATTCTTTATTGCTACTTCCCTTTTTTCATAATAAATTTTGCGAGGCAGGTTTAGATGAGGCTGGCCGCGGTTGTTTTGCCGGGCCTGTGTTTGCAGCTGCAGTTATCTTACCAAAAGATTTTTATCATCCTGCGCTTAATGATTCTAAGCAAATGAAAAAAGAAGATAGAGAAATGCTCCGCCCCATTATTGAAAAAGAAAGTATCTCCTATTCCGTTTCAAAAATTGATAATGAGGAGATAGACCGCATAAATATTTTGCAGGCATCTTTTAAAGCCATGCATGTTTCTCTTAATAAATTAAAATATAAACCTCAATATTTATTGGTAGACGGAAATCGTTTTAAAAAATATAAAGATTATCCTCATCGCTGTGTTATTCAGGGAGATGGAATATACACATCAATTGCTGCGGCAAGTGTTCTTGCAAAAACATACAGAGATGAATACATGCAAAAACTTCACAAACGATATAAGATGTATGCATGGGAAAGTAACAAAGGATATGGAACCCCTGAGCATCGCAGCGCTATAGAAAAACATGGCCTATGCAAATATCACCGTAAGAGTTTTAATATTTTTGCTGCAAAGCTTTGTGGTGGTAATGATGATGATCTTCCTGAAGAATTATTAACTATGCCTCCCATTC
>JALYYX010000359.1 GCA_030946075.1 Bacteroidota bacterium
ATCTACCCAAATCATGCCTGCCCCGATTTTTCGGGAGTTCAGACAAAGATTAAATACTTATTTTCGCCAGCCCTTATTTATCTTAAAAAATAATAAATTATGCAAGCGTGGAAAGATTACCAGGAAAAAAATAAAGATAGATTTCTAGAAGAATTGCTTGAGTTGCTTCGGATTCCGTCTATCAGCGCAAAAACTGAACATAAAGATGATCTTATAAAATGTGCCGAAAAAGTAAAGCAGCGTTTGCTGGATGCGGGTGCAGATAAAGTTGAAATTTATCCGACAGAAGGACATCCTGTTGTTGTTGGAGAAAAAATTATTGATGCTTCCAAGCCGACAGTTTTAGTTTACGGACATTATGATGTACAGCCTGCTGATCCGCTGGAACTGTGGCACAGCGGACCTTTTGAGCCGATGATTAAAGACGGAAAAATTTTTGCAAGGGGATCCTGCGATGATAAAGGACAGTTTTATATGCACATAAAAGCATTTGAAACTCTTATGCAAACCAACACAATGGAAACCAATATAAAATTTATTATTGAAGGCGAAGAAGAAGTTGGCTCACCTAATCTTGGAAAATTTGTAGCACAAAATAAAGAGTTACTAAAAGCAGATGTTGTATTGATAAGCGATACAGCAATGATAAGTTTAGAAAATCCAAGCATTGATATTGGCGTACGTGGTTTAAGTTATATTGAAGTGGAAGTAACAGGCCCGAACCGAGATTTGCATAGCGGCGTGTATGGTGGTGCGGTGGCTAATCCCATTACTATATTAGCAAAGATGGTTGCCACATGTCATGATGAAAATAATCATGTTACCATTCCTGGTTTTTATGATGATGTTGTAGAATCAACTGAGGAAGAAAGAAAGCTTATGGCAGCCGCTCCATACAATGAAGAGGAATATAAAAAAGATTTGGGGGTAAAAGAATTGTGGGGCGAAAAAGGATTTACAACAAATGAAAGAACAGGCATTCGACCTACAATTGAATTGAATGGAATTTGGGGTGGCTACCAGGGTGAAGGAGCAAAAACCGTTCTGCCATCAAAGGCAACCGCAAAAATTTCTGCAAGATTGGTTCCTAATCAATCATCAGAAAAAATTACAAAAATGCTTTTAGAATATTTTAGAAAGATCGCACCCCTAAGTGTTACGGTTAATGCATTTGAACATCACGGAGGCGAGCCTTACATGACACCTATTGACAGCAAAGCATACAAAGCTGCAGCAAAAGCAATGGAAACAACATTTGGTAAAAAACCAATTCCTGTTCGTGGTGGTGGAAGCATTCCTATTTGTGCTTTGTTTGAAAAGGAATTGGGAGTAAAAGTTGTTTTCCTGGGCTTTGGTTTAGATAGCGATAACCTTCACAGCCCTAACGAAAAATTTGACCTTGCAAATTTTTATAAGGGAATAGAAACGATTCCTTACTTCCATAAATATTTCACAGAGATGAAGTGAAAACTTAAAACTTTTTATATGAATTTCTACCCTGGATTCTATTGGGAAATACCAATTGATTTATATAGAATGGGGTAACCTCAATACACTCTCCCAATTGTATCACAAGCTGCTTTCAATAAACTGTTTGCATCCGGGGCGTCGTCCCATTTCTCCCACAGCATTACTCCGTTAGCTCTTTGTTTAGCAAGCATTGTTTTAATTTTCACTGTTGGTTGCCCGTTGTAATAAATGGTATATCCTGCAGGAAAAGATGGATTAGAAGTGATGAGGGCAGAATCACTTTGAGAACTCCCTCCCTGCTGCAATATTGTTCTGTAAGCCATAGTGGTGCCGGTTTGTGTAATACCCGATGCCCTTCCAAAGGCAGGAAATCCGAGTACACATTTTTCTTTCGGCATACCACGGGTAGTAAGCCAATAATTTAAAGCCGTTACTGCCAGGTTATAATCGCTGTGCTGCTTGTAGGGTGTGGTCGTACTAAAATCATCATAAGCCATTATATTAAACATATCTGCGTAGCCAAATACTTCTGTTTTAATTGCATCTCTAAAACTTCCTGCATATTTACCGGTTGTAATAGCAATGGTTAAATAATATTTCGCATCCCGGTGGAGTGAATCAGATAATTCTTTAATAAGCGCAGTAAAAGTTACATCGGTACCATCAGCTGTGCTGGGGTATTCCCAGTCAATATCCACACCATCAAAATTGTATAGCCTCACGTTTGCCATCACATCTTTTATAAAATTATTTCTTCCTGCATCAGTAGATGACATGCTTTTAAAATTTGTTTTCCCATCCCCGCTACCATCGTTAATACTTACAAATATTTTTGCATTGTTAGCTCTGGCTTTGGCAATAACCTGCGGAACCAATGAGGGATTATTTACGGTAAGTGTTCCTGTAGTGTTTACTGCAAAAAATGCATAATTAACAACATTGCACATTCTGAATTTTATATCGGGAACTTCAGTAAGATTTCTGTAACTGGGAAAATATCCTGTTACATAAAATCCAAATGCAGGCGGTGGCTGAATAACAACCGGTACCGGCGGCGGTGGCGAAATGGTTGTGGGGTTTTCCTTTTTACACGATTGAAAAATAATTATAAGAGCAAGGGGTAACCATTTAAAAAAACCATATTTCATAAGCAATAATTAATAAGTAAAATACTAAATATTATTTAGATAAGGATAGCTGTGTACGATAAAAAACTTTTTTCGCTATATTCATATTACTGCGGAAATTCTGATGCAGGAACTTTTACAAATCCTTTGGGATGATAAATAGTCCAGCCGCTAAAATCCTGGGGGGCTTCTAAACCTGTTCCATCAATTATTTGTGTTTTGGTACGGATACGAACAGGCTTATCTGTATAAAATTCCTTACCTGCTTTGTTGCGGTCCCAGTATAATTCATTGCAATAAAGTGTATCACCTTTTGTATTCATCAGCCGTACACTATCTCTTAAATAAACTTTACTTTCAGTTTCCATGTAGCGGCCGTATAGCGCATCCAGTCTGCTTTCTATAACCAAGCTATCATTATAAAAATCTGCGTGAATGCTTTTGGGAAATTCAATATAAGGTACAGTATCCTGGTATCGCAGCATTAATGGGGCTGTAAGTGTTGCTTTTGTTTTGGCACTGATGCTGTAATTAATACTAATAAATTTTGCATGTTCAACACCAATTCTTTTAGTGCTGTAATCTTTTAATTCTTTATCAGTGTTGCCGCATGCAGCAATAAAAAAGCAGCCCGCTAACAGGGCCGCCACAAGGTTTATTTTATAAGGATGATGGAACTTCATTTATCCATTTTGTGCTATTGATATTTTCGCCTTACGAACCAAACATCACTTAATGAAAATCCGACATTAATGCGTAAGATACTTTCACGAATACTATTTGTGCTGTTACCCCTGTTGCCATATTCTAAACCAACATTCATAATTGAATATTGCGTTTCATAAAAAGCTCTTTTTAATTTTAATGGAAGGCTTGCACCTGCTGTAATATTAAATTGAGAAAGCCTTTTACCAACAGATATATAATCAGGGCCAAAATAAAAACCTGCCCTGTATTTAACAAAATCCCAGTACTTTCTTGATGCTTCTTTTGCAGGAGAATATTGAAACCCTGCCTTTATTGTAGAATTATTTTTCACAGAATCTTTTAGCCCGTAAAATCTATAATTGCTCCAGTTAGAAATTTCAAAATCCAATCCGAACAGCCAGTGTTTTTGATCATCAAACGTAAAACCCAAGCCGTAAGTGGAGGGCAATTGTATAAATCCTTTTTGGCCATTACTTGTATATACGCTGTCTAATCTGTCAGTGCCGCCGGTAGCGGAATTATAAGTAAAAGTTTCTCTTAAAACATCCCGGGAAGCATTGTATTTTTTTTGCATTTTCCCATAAGCACCTAATCTTAAAAAACCACCCGTTAGTTTTACAGCATATTGCACCCCTGCGTTGAAAAAAATTCCACCAAAATTTGTTTGTGTAGAAGAATTTGATTTAAGATAATTTACTGTATCATTAATAAAACCCAAACGGGTACTGTAATTTTTATTTCCAAATAGATAACCAAAATTTAATCCGACGCTAAAGTCTTTTATTTTTATTCCTGTACCAATAAATCCTTCATTAACACCACCACTTCCTTCATACAATGAGGTGAGGCTGTCAATGTTTGAAATACGGCTGTTTTTTTCAATCTTATAATTAATTTTACTTACTGGTTTTAATCCAAAATTAACGCCCCAGGCAACTTTATTTGCTGCGGCTTTTTTATTAGAGTTAAGTAATGGAAAACCAATATTTAAATAAGAAATAACCGCATTATTTGCTGTATATTTTTTAGCGGAGGCTGTGCTTTTTATAGTTCGTGAATCTACCTGGGCGCCAATATCCAATGTTGTAAGAACCAGGTTGCTGTAAGTTGCAGGATTAAGAAAATTAATTGTTGCAGCGTCGCTAAAGCCTGCAGAAATGCCACCCATACCTCTGTTTAAAATATTACCGGAAGGCACTAAATTACCAATGCCATAACGGGAGTATGGAGAGTTTTCCTGAGAAAAAGAAATAAGAGGAAGTGCATACAGCACAAAAAAAATTAGTTTACGTTTTGGTATCATCATTATATTCACTAATTGCATAAAGACCTTTAAAGATCAAATCAGGGTCGGCAAATATCTTGCTTTTAAGGTGACGGGCAAAATAAGCAGTATCACCACCGGTTAAAAGCACGTTAAAGTTGCTGTACTTTTCTTTATATAATTCTATTATACCATCAATTTCTTTTGCCATTCCCAACAAAACTCCACTTAAAATATTTGTTTTGGTGTCATACCCAATCAAGGGAAAATTCCATCCTGTATCCTTGGTATCTGCATGAATTAATGGAAGTTTTGCAGTAAATGTTTCAAGCGATTTAAAACGCATTTCCATACCGGGCGAAATACTACCGCCAATAAACTGATGATATTTATTTATAAAATTGTAAGTGATGCATGAACCAAGCCCGATTACAAGATTATTTTTTTTTGGATAAAAGTAAACAGCAGCAGCAGATAATGCAATTCTGTCTGCACCAATAGTTTCGGGTTTGCCAACAGGTGTTGTAAAAGATAATTTTGTTGCAGTAGAAATTTTATGAAAAGAAGAAGATTCTGCAAGTATTTTTTCAATGCCTGTATTATGCTCAATAACAGAAGATAGAATTGTTTTTTCCGGATGATATTTCTCAATGAGTTTTTTAAAAGTATCATCGTTATCATTTTCTAAAACAAAAATTTCTTTTATTAATGAACCTTTAAACACAGCACACTTTAAACGCGTATTGCCAAAATCGAAACATAATGTTACAACCGGTTCCACTGTTCCCATTATTATAGATTAAGATTTAATCCTTCCAGGTTCTTAAAATGGCCATTCAATTTTATTTTTTCTTTTAGCATTTCCATTTCTGTAACTACAGGTAATACCTTTGCAAGATGGCGCTTTAAATATTCCTGCCTTTGCAACTCATT
>JALYYX010000368.1 GCA_030946075.1 Bacteroidota bacterium
ATTATTGCAGGAGTAATTATTTATTTTTTTCATGATAAATTAAATTGGTTAGGAAAACTACCCGGAGATATAAGGATAGAAAAAGAAAATTTTAAATTTTATTTTCCCATAACTACAATGATCATACTTAGTATTACACTACCGTTCTCATAAATCTTATAAGAAAATTTTTATAGAATTTCATCCTGACATGATTTTTTAGGTTTAATATTTTTAAATATTATATTTTTGATATATGGATGTAAGTATCAGGCCGCTCACAAAAAGAATGATTCAAAAATTGCATGATTGCAATGAAAAAATTCAAAACAGCAATGGTGCTCATCCCTGTTTGCAGGAAGACCTTAAAGGTTCGCTTGCTGGCTTGTACAAAAGAGGATTGGTTGATACTAAAATTCAGGATATAAATGGGAAAAAACTTCTTTGCCTTGTTGTAACCGATGCAGGTGTAAAATTTTTAAAAAGTATTGAAAAAAATAAATAAAGATGTCTGGGTTTAAATGGCTTGAGAAGAAAAAACATTTTGAGTGGATGCAAAAATGTCTTCAATGCTGGGAAGCATGTGAAGCATTTATTACAGATTCTATAAAAGAAGAAAAATACATCAGCGCTCTTCATACAGCCCGGGATTGTGCAGAAATATGCAGCATGTGTATAAAATTCGAGGCACAACGTTCTACATTTTTTGAGCAGCTTTGCCATGTGTGCGCAAACATTTGTGATGCCTGTGCCGAGCAATGTGAAAAATTTCCTGATCAAAATGAATCTCTTAGCCAATGTGCAGAAACCTGCAGAATATGTGCAGCAGCTTGCAGGGAAACTGCATCGGATTCAGGGTTTCAACAAGCAACTGCATAGTTCCATCAATCACCTGGTAACTTCTCCTGTAACGATATCAGCTTGTTGCATAGCCTTTACTTCAACCAAAAATATTTATTATAATGGCTTACTTTTGCGGCAACCCTTATCAACAATTTTTGTTATGGCAGATGTTTTTGAAAAATTAGATGGAGGCCCTCTGGGACAACATGTTGAAAGAGCTCATGGCTATTTTGCATTCCCTAAATTAGAAGGCGAGTTAGGCAGCCGGATGATGTTTAGAGGAAAAGAAAAAATTGTATGGAGCTTAAATAATTATTTAGGATTGGTTAATCATCCTGAAACAAGAAAAGTAGATGCTGAAGCTGCGGAAAAATGGGGAATGGGTTATCCCATGGGAGCACGCATGATGAGTGGAAACAGTACACAACATGAAGAGTTGGAAAAAGTAATTGCAGATTTTATTAAACGTGAAGATGCAATGCTTTTAAACTTTGGCTACCAGGGAATAATGAGTTGCATTGATGCATTGGTAAACCGCCGCGATGTAATTGTTTATGATGGAGAAAGCCATGCATGTATTGTTGATGGAATTCGTTTGCACATGGGTTACACGTACAAATACAAACATAATAATATTGAAGATTGTGAAAAGCAATTAGAGCGTGCTGAGAAAATGGTTGAAAAAAATGGTGGCGGAATTTTAGTTATTACAGAAGGGGTTTTTGGCATGAGTGGCAACCAGGGTAAATTAAAAGAATTAGTTGCGCTGAAACAAAAATATAATTTTAGATTATTGATTGATGATGCACATGGATTTGGAAGTATGGGCCCTACAGGGGCAGGGGCAGATGAGGAGCAAAGCTGTCAACAGGGAGTTGATCTTTACTTCAGCACATTTGTAAAAAGCATGGGAAGCATTGGTGCTTTTATAGCAGGGCCTAAAAAAGTAATGACTTATCTGCGATATAATGTTCGTTCACAAATTTTTGCCAAAAGCCTGCCCATGCTGATTGTGGAAGGAATGATTAAACGGATGGAAATGCTTAAGACTATGCCTGAACTTAGAGAAAAATTATGGCATAATGTTAATAGGCTTCAAAAAGGATTAAGAGAAAAAGGATTTGATATTGGAACAACCAATAGCCCTGTTACTCCCGTTTTTATGAAAGGTGATTTACCGGAGGCTACAGGAATGTTGATGGACCTTCGTGAAAATTATAATATTTTTTGCTCTGTTGTAGTGTTCCCTGTTATACCAAAAGGGCAAATAATTTTCAGACTCATTCCAACTGCTGCACATTCTGATGAAGACACTGATCTTACCTTAAAGGCTTTTGAAGAAACCAAGAAAAAATTAGATGCCGGTGCCTACAAAGCCGAAGATATTCCTGACATGGCAGACACCGGTAAAGGTATGGTAGGTGAAATGTAATTTTACATTTTTACTTCAAACCAAACTCTTTTCTCATCATTCCAATTACCATTGTAATTGATAGTTAGCTCCTCGTTTTTTTCAATTATTCTTATCGCTTTTATCTGTATTGTTTCTTCTCCAAAATTCATAAAATATTCGCAGTTGCTTTTATAACTGTGATTGTACATAGGAATATAACCAAGTGCCATACAACATTGTTCTTTTTTTATTCCCCATTCAAAAATATAATCATGCAATAAAGTTTTATCAAGATGAATTCTATCTTCTTTATTCATCACTATTACAGGCGACTCTTCAATAATTGTATTTGCAGAAATTCTTTCGTTGGTGAATACAGCCCTGCCTTTGTACTCTGTTCTCTTTAAATATAAATATGGCTTTATCAATTTATTAACCGGAGCGGTAAATTAAAATAAATTAATTTGCAAAATAATCTATTACCCTGCAAAATTATAAATGTAAATGTCAGCAGAAGTTGAAAAAATATCTTTACAGGATCAGTTTGAAGAAGTAATTGCCACGCATGATTACAGGCTTATTCAGGATTTTTTGGATGAGCAAAATATAAGTGATGTGGCAGATCTTATTTATGAGAATGAAGAATACCAGCCTTACATTTTATCTCATCTTTCTATTCATCGTGCCGCAAGTCTTTTTAAAATATTAGAACACTCAACGCAGGAAGATATAATTCAGGCGCTGCCTCCGGCAAAAACTGCAGAACTCTTAAATGAATTACCCCCGGATGACAGAACATCTTTTTTAGAAGACCTGCCCAACGAAGTTGTTAGAGAGTTGCTTAAAACTTTAACCGCAGATGAAAGAAAAGTAACGTTGTCTCTGTTGGGTTATCCTGAAAATAGCGTAGGCAGATTGATGACGCCTGATTATGTGTATGTGCATGAAAATGATACAGTGCAGGAAGTTTTAAATACCATAAAACGTATTGGGAAAAACAGTGAAACGATTGATGTTATTTATGTGATAAACGACAAAGGAGAATTGCTTGATGATATTCGGATACGTGAATTTATTTTGGCAGATGCAGATACAAAAGTTTCAGAGCTTATGGATGGCCGTGTTATTTCTCTGGATGTAAATGACGATCAGGAAGTGGCTTATGAAGTTTTTAAAATGAATAACCGGGTGGCATTGCCTGTTACAAGTGAAAATAAAAAACTGCTCGGCATTGTTACTATTGATGATGTGCTTTGGGTAGCAGAAGAAGAGTATGGCGAAGACATTCAAAAAATTGGTGGCACCGAAGCTTTGGACGAACCATATCTTGATATGCCTTTCTGGAAATTAATCAGGAAGAGAGCACCGTGGCTTATGATTTTATTTGTAGGAGAATTATTCACTGCAAGCGCAATGAGTTTTTTTAAAGATGAGATTGAAGCAGTTACTGTACTGAGTTTATTGGTTCCTCTCATTCTCTCAAGTGGCGGTAACAGCGGTTCCCAGGCATCCACACTTATTATACAGGCAATGGCAAAAGGCGAAGTAACTATAAGTGAATGGTGGCGAATTTTACGTCGGGAATTTTTAAGTGGTCTTGCTCTCGGAAGCATCCTTGGCATATTCGGTTTTACAAGAACTGTAATGTGGGGATTTATAGATCCCAAAATTTGGGGTAAACATAATCTGGCTTTAGCTATTGTTACTGCCATTGCTGTATTAGGTGTTGTGCTCTGGGGAACTCTTGCCGGCTCTATGCTGCCGGTAATTTTAAAAAGATTAAAATTAGATCCTGCCACTTCATCAGCACCATTTGTTGCAACACTTGTTGATGTTACCGGAATCGTTATTTATTTTTCTGTTGCCTATGTTTTTTTACATGGCATCTTACTTTAAAGAATAAAATTATGTGCGGAATTGTAGGATACATCGGGCCAAGGGAAGCTTATGAGCCTTACCGGCGTTACTTTTTTCTAATTCGTAACTTCTTTTTACTTAATACCGAAAAAGCATTAATTAACTCATCTGAATGCTTATCAATTGCTTTTAATACAAGCATTATTTTGTCTTCAATGTCAACTCCAGCCAACCTTAATAGCATTGCACCGGCATGTGAAACTTTTCTAAAGACAAGTTCATCTCCAAAATCTTTATCTTCAGTTAGAATATATGCCCCTTTATCTGCTGCAAGTTGAATGATATTTATATCGTCTGTACCGGGCATCAATTCCTTTATAGAAAATATCTTGTATCCTGCTACTATTAAAGCTTCAGTTATTCTTGCATCAGTACTTTCATCCACAATGATTAAAGGAAATTTATTCAACATCTATCAACGTTTCATTTCTTACAGACGCTGCACCATAGGATATACAAGCGAGAACAGCTTCTCTTTTTAAAAAAGGATAAGCCTTTAAAAGCTCTTCAATTGTTTCACCTGCCCCTATTTTTTCCAATATAAGATCAACACCTATCCGGGTATCTTTAATTACCGCTTTCCCTCCCAACACACCAGGTTTTTGTTCTATGTAATCCATTATCATAAAAATAGTTTTTCTTAAAGTTACAAAATAAAGAGAAGGCAGGTACTTGTATTCTCCCGGAGTATTCCGTGATCGATGTCTTCACGTACCTTTCGCCTTAAACCAATTCCTTTTGTATCTTCAAAATAAATGTTTACAAAACAATGGTTTTTGCTGGACGCAACATGGTCTAAAGGAATTTCAAATAAATTAAACCCTCTTTATTTTTTATTACAGTTGGAAAGTTTGTGGAAAGATCATTTTCCTTTTGATAAAAAATGGACTTTGCTGGTAAACCTTCCCAAATTAAAAACCTTCAGGGATTTAAATGAATAAGTCTAAATCCTATTGTAAAAATCCATACTACATATTAAACTGACTATTCTCTTACCTATAGCCGATTATTTTAAATAATATTGCATCCAATATTCAAACAATATTTTTATGTGCGGAATTGTAGGATACATCGGGCCAAGAGAAGCATACCCGATAATTATTACAGGACTTAAAAGGCAGGAATATCGAGGCTACGATAGTACCGGCGTGGCTTTAATAAATCACGGGCTTCATGTTTATAAAAAGAAAGGTAAAGTTGCTGAGCTTGAGGAATCATTACTTGGCAAACCGCTTAGTGCTCACATTGGTATCGGGCATACAAGATGGGCAACACATGGCGAACCGAGTGATCGGAATGCTCATCCGCATACAAGTGCCAGCGGAAAATTAGCGATGATTCACAATGGCATTATTGAAAATTATGGGCAGCTTAAACAGGAACTTTTAAATAAAGGTTACACATTCAGCAGCGAAACTGACACAGAAGTTTTATTAAATTTTATTGAAGAAATTAAAAAGAATAATAAATGTTCTTTGGAAGAAGCAATTCGCATTGCTTTAAAAAGAGTAACGGGTGCGTATGTTATTTTAGTTTTGGATACTGAAAATCCTGATACAATTATTGCTGCACGAAAAGGAAGTCCATTGGTGATCGGCATTGGAAAAGGAGAACACTTTCTTGGCTCCGATGCCACACCAATGCTGGAATACACAAAAGAAGTTGTTTATGTAAATGATTATGAAGTTGCCATTGTAAAAGCTGATGAATTGATTCTTAAAAATCTTGGTAACGAAAGGCAAACACCTTATATCACTAAGCTGGATATGGAATTGGCAGCCATTGAGAAAGGAGGGTACGAGCATTTCATGCTGAAAGAAATTTTTGAGCAACCGCATACAGTTTATGATTGTCTTCGCGGAAGGCTTGATGC
>JALYYX010000394.1 GCA_030946075.1 Bacteroidota bacterium
GCAACGCAACGCTCAAATCTACGCTGTTCCTGACCACATTACCACATCCGGTTATAATAGTAATAGTAGTAATAAAATGATTTTAAATTCTACTTTTGATGCGTACTAAAAATGGGGAGCCTACAATTGAATCTCAATTAATATATTTTCCAAATCTTTCTCACCAACATTTTTTATACATATTTTTCTAATTACGAGAACATGATTTTGCTGCATCGCAAAATTGATAGAAGGGCTATAAACAAATTCAACTTCGCAAAGAGACATAGAATTATTTCTATTTGTAAATCAATTTTCTTTATTAGTATATTCAATATTTTCCGGCATCTCCTCTTCAATGAGTGCTTGGTCTAAGAGATTTACTGGTAAATCTCTTGTTGGTTTATTATGACTCAGCTTTGCTTTCATTTGATTAGCCTGAGATAAAAGATTGCCTTTACCTGTATATAATTTCTTTTGAGCATCATTGAATGTGCCTGATGCCTTATTTAATTGAGTTCCTACTTTTTCAAAATCCTCAACAAAAGCTGCAAGTTTTTCATAAATCTTTACTGCTTTTTCTGCTATAAGTTGTGCATTAGTATTGATACCATCCTTTTTCCATAAATCGTATACTAATTTCATTGCAGCAATTAAATTTGTGGGACTTATAAGTAACACCTTTTTATTGTAAGCGTATCTCCAAAGGTCAAAATTGTTTTGCATTGCTGTTATGTATGCTCCTTCGGCAGGAACGAATAACATAACAAAATCTAATGCATTTGCTTTTTGTTGATAATCCTTACTGCTTAGCGAATCAATATGTTTCAGAATAGACTTGGATAAAAGTTCCAAACAATTTTTTTGTATATCAACTTCTGTACAACTGCAATAATCTACATAATTTTTTAGTGAGACTTTAGAATCAATAACAATGCTTCTTCCATCTGGATATTTTACAATAATATCAGGTAAAAAAGCTTGCCCATCTTCATCGTATAAACGTTCCTGAACAAAATAATGAATGTCTTTATTTAGACCAGCATATTCTAAAATACTTTCTAAAATCATTTCCCCCCAATTTCCTTGTTGTTTAATTTGTCCTTGTAATGCATTTGTAAGATTATTAGCCTGATCTGATAATAACTTACTTGTATCAGTAATATGTTTTATCTGTTCACGTAAACTTATTCGTTCTTCTGTTTCTTTATTATAGCGTTTTTCAATTTCTGTTTTAAAAGTTGTAATATTCTCTTTTAAAGGAGTAAGAATATCTGAGAGAGATTTCTCCTGTTGCTCATTAAATACTTTTGTTTTTTCAGAAAGAATATTTTGTGCAAGCACTTTAAATTCCGTTTCAAATCTTTTACCTATTTGCTCAACTTCATTCTTTTGATTTATTAACTGTTCATTTTTATATTTCAATTCCGCATCTAAAATATTTTTCTGTTTATCAAGAAGGTTTATTGTTGTAGTTGCTTCATTAAATCGTTGCTGTAAATTTTTAAATTCCTCTTTTAAATTAGCTGAATTATTTAATTCAGATTCAACACGGGCACTTTTATCAGCTACTTGACCGCTATATAATCGCAACTGGTTTTGAAGACTGTCCAATTGACTCTGCAGACTTGAATTATTATTTATAACCATAATCTTTTCTGCTTCTAAGGCGGCATTAACTTTTAAGGTTTCTGTATCTATCAAACTTTTACTTTCAGAAGTTTGCTTTTTTATTAACCAAGAAATGATGAAACCTAATAGAAAGGAAATTATGCAATATAAAATGGTCATAAATGTTATTTATAAATTAGCAGAAATTACCAACGATAGGATTGGGAAATTATAGTTTTGATAAAATAGTATCAAATACAAATTACCTTAAAGTATTTAAATATCCCAATTTTTTATTAGCAGACAATACATCTGTTGCAACTCCATTTTTTATAACAAGTAGGGTAATGTACATAAAAAAGCCTCTCAGTTTCCTGAAAGGCTTTTAAATAGATATGGCAGTTACCTACTCTCCCACATTTTTGTGTAGTACCATCGGCCATGAGGGGCTTAACTGCTCTGTTCGGTATGGGAAGAGGTGA
>JALYYX010000423.1 GCA_030946075.1 Bacteroidota bacterium
TAATAATATTTTCTCTCGTTTCTCTATCATTCGTTTGACTTAGTTTAAAAACATGCTCTAAACTTTCTACTTCAATAGTAAATGCGCTAATTGCTTTTACCATTTTCCCAATATATTCTTCGGAAAGCTTATCGAAAGCTGCCCGGCTCTCTGGCTTTTCGTACTTATTTGTAATAGCTTCCACAGCCAGTCTTGTATCGGCTTCATCGCCAAACTTTATTTTCCCCTTTGCCTGCACTGTCATATAATTCCAGGTAGAACCTGAGTGTGGATTTGTGTACCAGCTTGCACTCACATAGCAATGCGGTCCGTTAAATATAACCAACACATTTTCGTTTTTTAAAAATGCTTTGTGATGGTCTGTATTTTTCATTAAATGACCTCTTAATAAAATATTACCATTAGTTTCTTTTATGTCAAGAGGAATTTGTGTGGCAACGGGGTAATCATTTCCTGTACCGGTAATTATTGCAAAAGAATTTTCTCTTATAAAAGCAATAACTTTCTCATTATCTTCTTCAGTATAATATTTAAATTTAAACATCAGTTAGGTGTTTTAAAATCTGCCCAAATTGGTAAACATCTTCAAAAGTATTATAAAGTGGTACAGGAGAAAATCGGATAACATCAGGTTCTCTCCAATCGCTAAGTACACCATGTTTTTTTAAAGCTTTAAAAATATCTTTTCCTTTTTTTAGAAATAAAACAGATACCTGGCAGCCTCTTTCATTTTCATTGGTTGGTGTAATTATCTCAAATATTTTTTTATCCCTATTTATTTCTTCAAGAATAAATAATAAATAACCTGTAAGCAGTTTTGATTTCCTCAAAAGGTTTTCCATTCCGGATTCTTCAAAAATATCAAGAGAAGATTTATGAGCCGCCATGCTGATGATGGGAGAATTACTTAATTGCCATCCTTCAGCTGTTGGAATTGGCTTAAAATTCTTTTCCATTTTAAAACGGGTGTCTTTGTCGTAGCCCCACCAGCCTGCCATACGTGGCAAAGAAGTATCTGAAATAAAGCGCTCATGAATGTATGCCCCTGCAATATTTCCGGGGCCCGAGTTTAAATATTTATAAGAACACCAGCATGCAAAATCAACATCCCAGTCATGCATATGCAATTCAATATTGCCTGCTGCATGGGCCAGATCAAAGCCACAGTAAGCTCCTGCTTTATGCGCAGCTTCGGTAATCGTTTTCATATCGAAAACTTTTCCGGTATAATAATTTATGCCGCCAAAAAGAACAAGAGATAATTCATTTTTATGTTTATCAATTGTATTAAGAATATCTTCTGTCCTTATATTATATTCTCCTTCACGAGGTGCAACTTCTATAATTGTATCAGCAGGATTTAGACTATGTAATCTTGCATGAGACTCCAACGCATATTGATCAGAAGGAAATGCTTTTGCTTCGCAGATGATCTTATAACGCTTTTTTGTTGGGCGATAAAATGTAGTTAACAGTACATGAAGATTTACGGTAAGATGATTCATCACAACAACTTCCTGTGGCAGGCAGCCAACTATTTTTGAAAGTGGCTCAACAAAAATGTCATGATAATCTACCCAGGGCGTTTTTGCATGGAAATGAGCCTCAACACCATAGTTGGCCCAATTCTCCAGTTCATTGTAAATGTAATCCTGCGTGGTTTTAGGTTGCAGGCCAAGAGAGTTGCCGACAAAATAAATGCATGGTTTTTTGTTGATAATTGGAATATAAAATTTATCCCTGAAATCTTTCAACGGATCTTCTTCATCCATCTTTTTTGCACACGCTAATGTATTTTGATAATGCATTGCTGCAAATATAAAGTAAGTGCCGTTTGCGATTTATTATAGGAACTTTAAAAACGAAAATCCTTAAACTCTCAGCTTTTGTAAAATAAATGAACAGCGAATAATAATCAGCAAGCCTTCGACAGGCTCAGGCTGACAGGTCTGTAATGATGCTGTCATGTTGAGCTTGTCGAAACATTGATCAGCTTTGTTTACTGTTGAATTTTACTAACGATAGCCAGGTTCATTGTTTTTTGTTTACATTTATTTATGGCAGAAAAAAAATATAAAACCTTTTGGAGCTTTTACCCTTACTATCTTACAGAGCATAAAAATGCTACCAGTCGCTCACTGCATTTTATAGGAACATTTTTATTGCTTGCCTGTTTAGTTGCAGGAATAATTACAGGCAGGTGGCTATTATTAATACTCATACCTGTTGTTGGCTATGGCTTTGCGTGGTTTGGTCATTTCTTTTTTGAGAATAATAAGCCCGCAACTTTTACTTATCCTTTGTACAGCCTGGGTTCAGACTTTGTAATGTTTTGGCATATACTTACCGGGCAGATTGAGAAGAAGATTAGAGAGGCGGAGAAAATTGTGTAAGCTAATGACTTATCATTTTACAGTGGAATGC
>JALYYX010000432.1 GCA_030946075.1 Bacteroidota bacterium
ACAAATAATCATGTTGTTGAAAACGCTGCTGAAATTCAAGTCATCCTCCTTAACAAACGTACATTCTCTGCAAAACTAATTGGCAGAGATCCAAATACAGATTTAGCGCTTATAAAGATAGCGGCCGATAGTCTTCCCGCAATACAAATGGGAAATTCTGACAATGTTGAGATAGGCCAATGGGTATTAGCCATTGGTTTCCCGCTCTCACTAAATACAACGGTAACAGCAGGAATAGTAAGCGCCAAGGCAAGAAGCATTGGAATAATCAACAGGAAGGACGGAAATAATATAGAGGAAAATACCGGGCAAGCGGGAAACACTGCTGTAGAATCATTTATTCAAACAGATGCTGCTATTAACCCTGGTAACAGCGGAGGAGCGCTTGTAAATACAGAAGGCGAACTCATTGGAATTAATTCTGCCATTGCCTCTCAAAGCGGCAGTTATGCGGGGTATGCCTTTGCAATACCAGTAAATCTTGCAAAAAAAATCCTGGATGATTTAAAAAATTATGGGTCTGTAAAACGGGGCGTGCTGGGAGTTTCATTTCCTTCTCCATTGGCTGAAGACAGATATTTTATTCAGCAAGGGCTTGATCCGGCATCTGTAAAAGGGGTTTATATAACCGGGGTACAAAGTGAAAGCGCTGCTGGAGCCGCAGGCCTAAAAGAAGGCGATATTATACAAAGCATGGACGGCGTTCAGCTTAATTCATCATCAGAGTTTTCAGAAAGAATTGCAAGGCATAAGCCCGGTGATGAAATAAAGCTAAGCTATTTGCGTGGCGGTAAAACAACAACCGCAACCGTTACTTTAAAAGGCGAAGAACCGGTAAAAATAACGGCTGGAAATAATGAGCCGCTTCAGGAAATTTATAACAGGCTTGGCGCCAGCTTTGCACCGCTTACTCCGCAGGTAAAACAACGCTTTAACCTTACTTCAGGGGTGCTGGTAAACGATGTTAGCAAGGGTGGTTTCTTTAACCGGATAGGAATACCCGAAGGTACTATCATCGCATTTATAAATGGAAAACCAATAAATAATCCTAAGGATATTGATGCTGCTTTATTGTCTGCGCAAAGAGGCATGATACAAATGCTTGCCATTGCTCCTGATGGCTCTAAGGTAGTTTTTGATTTTTCATTGGGAACATAAATCGCAGAATATATAAATCAAAACATATTATGACTATTCAATTTAATACGGATAAAAACATACACGGTACAGAAAAAGTTACTGAACCTTTGATTGCAATAATACAACAGGAATTAAGCCGGTATAGCGAAAAAATTACACGGATAGAAGTTCACCTTTCAGATGAAGACGGAAATAAAGATGGCTTAAATGACAAACGATGTTTGCTGGAAGCCCGCCTTAAAGGAAGAAAGCCAATCGCTGTTATTAATTTGGCAAACACCCATCTGTTGGCAGTTGAGGGAGCTATTGACAAATTAAAATCATCTATGGGTAAACTGTTAAACGATTAAATAGAATGTTTAAAGCATTGGAATACTTCAAATTTTATAAAATAAAACTTAAAATAAATTATCATGGAAACATTCATTAATGAAAATTTTACAGGCGTTAACAATGAGGGTGCACATTCTAATTCCCCCTTACAATTTTTAACCGCAACATCCATCATTGGGGATAAGGTACATAACGAAAATAATGAGCACATGGGGAAGATACAGGACATAATGGTAAATATTACCACAGGTAAAATTGAATATGTGGTAATTGAATTTGGCGGCTTCCTCACCATCGGCGAAAAATATTTTGCTATCCCTTTCGGGTTATTAAAAGTTGATCCCGAAAAGAAAGCATTCATTTTTAACCAGCCGAAAGAAATGCTGGAAAAGGCGCCTGGCTTTGATCTTAATCATTGGCCTGAAACAAATTTTCATGCAGAAGAAACGTATTGGAGTTTTGTTTAATTAAATATTTCATCACATATAAAATATAATTTATGAAAAGTAATTTTTTTAAATCAGGAGTGTATGCAGGTTTAATAGGGGGACTTGTTTTTATGATGATGGAAATGATAATGGTTCCCTTATTTATGAATGGCAGTCCATGGGGGCCACCCCGCCTTATTGCTGCAATTGGTATGGGGAAAAGTGTTCTTCCTCCTCCTGCAACATTTGATTTAATGATGTTTATGATGGCTATGATAATACATTTTATATTATCTATTATTTATGCATTAAGTTTTGGTGCGATAGTATCTAAGCTGGGTTTATCAGTCTCATTAATTGCCGGAATGGCATTAGGTTTAGTGCTTTATTTTGTAAATTTTTATGGATTCACTGCAATTTTTCCCTGGTTTGCCATGGCACGTAATTGGGTTACAGTTGTTACCCACCTTGTGTTTGGGTTAATTGCTGTCCGGGTTTTTAAGCACTATTATCTGCGCCCGGTTACACAATAAATTTTGGGAGGCTGTATAGATTGATTGGAAGGCAGAATTATACTTTATAAATAAAAAAAACTTAAACATTATGTCAAAAAAAACAGTACTAAAAAAAGAAGTTACCGGCACAACCGATGAAAACATGATTAATAAAAGTAAAAAAAATCAGGCAGTTGATAGAGTGCCACGAAAAATTAAGAAAAAGATAAAAAGTTCAACTGCGGCGCAGATTAATGCTGTTGAACGAAGTGCAGTAGGTGCTGTAAGAGCAAATTCATCAAAAACTGTGAGAGGATCCAGCGGCCTGGCAAATACGGGAACTATTATTTCCTATTAATTACCCTGCCTTTCTTTGATGCTTATGTAGGTTTTGAAAAATAAACTTATAAAGCTGACTCAGTATGGAACATAATTACTCCCGGGCACATTAAATAGTTTAAACCGTTAAAGATGAAACTCTTTAAAGAACTTACAGAAGCAGAAAAAGCAATGCTTATAAAATTTCCCGCATTTATTTCAATGCTTGCAGCTAACAGTGATGATAAATTAGATGAAGTAGAAAAAAAATCGGCCATCAAATTTTCACACATTAAAACTTATTCCTGCGATCCTTTACTTACTGAATTTTATGAAGAGGCTGATAAAGTTTTTGATAATAATATACAACAATTGGATAAT
This sequence comes from Bacteroidota bacterium, assembly GCA_030946075.1. Classification (GTDB taxonomy): domain Bacteria; phylum Bacteroidota; class Bacteroidia; order Chitinophagales; family Chitinophagaceae; genus Ginsengibacter. Next base: position 3,095 of record JALYYX010000432.1, read on the forward strand.
GACCTTCCAATAGAAAAAGAAGCCAGGGAAGCAGTTTTAAAAAAAGAATTAGCTAATCTTGAAAAAATAGTATTAAAGCTTGGGGAAGAATATTCCACTGTTATGCATCGCAGCATGAATTCATTTAAAAACCATGTATCACATGCACACCACAGCGTATTGGTAGATTTTATTTTTCCGGTGCCTATGAAAGGACTAACCTATTAGTTAACCTTACATTTTTTTGAAAAATGAAAAAGAATTATGAAATAAATGGAATGAACTGCGGAGGATGTGTTAGTAATATAAAAAAACTTTGTTACAACTCCCGGATGTAACAGAAGCAGCTGTGCAATTGAATCCGCAAAGTGCGGTGCTTACCATGAGCAAACCCGTTGATGTAGAAAAATTGTACCAGTGGGATCACTCCCAAAAGCCTCAAGAGCCTTTAAACTTTACAGGATTTTTTAAATATAGTAAGAAAAAATTTATGCTCAAACAAAGTGCAGGGATTTTATTATATCGAATAAAAAATAAAAAGCCGGAGATATTTTTAATTCATCCGGGCGGACCATTTTGGAAAAATAAAGATGCCGGTGTATGGTCAATCCCTAAAGGTGAGTTCGCAGATAATGAAATTGCATTGGATGCGGCAATAAGAGAGTTTGAAGAAGAAACGGGAACAAAGCTCTCGGGAAATTTTATTGAACTTTCTTCTGTAAAATTAAAGAGCGGTAAAATAGTGTATGCATGGGCATTACAAGGAGATATTGATGCCTCAGCAATTATGTGCAATACCTTTTCCATGGAGTGGCCGCCTAAATCAGGCAAGTTTCAATCTTTTCCCGAAGCTGACAGAGGAGAATGGTTTTCAATTGAAGAATCTAAACAAAAAATTAATCCATCACAAATACCATTAATTGATGAACTGATTAAGAAAATAAAGGAATAATAATTAAGAAGCCTGTCCTAATTTTTTAATATAAAAATAATGAGAGACAATTGCCTGACCCATTTTTGGGAATTCATTGTATTTAATACCAAATTCATTGCAGGCTTGCTTAATTATTTTACTAATAGCAGGGTAATGAATATGTGATATTCTGGGAAAAAGATGATGCTCAATCTGAAAATTTAAACCACCAACCAACCAGCTTATTACTTTATTATTTGTTGCAAAGTTGGCAGTAGTAAGCACCTGATGAATTGCCCATTCGTTTTCAATTTTTCCTGATGATTCTGCAGGTAATGGAAATTCAGTTTCCTCAACTGTATGCGCTAACTGAAAAACGATTGCAATGGTAAAGCCGCAAACCATTGCCATCACTAAAAATCCTATCAACCAGGTAACAAAACCAACAAAATAAACAGGCACTGCAACCATTATAAAAGCGTAAACAAATTTTGCTATCCAAAAATTAATGTGTTCACGAATTGTCCATTTTCTTAAAGGTGTATGTGCAATTTCTCTTTTAAAATATTTTTTAAAATCAGTTCCCCAAATCCATAAAATATGTAACAAAGTATACAGAAACCAAACATAATAATGTTGAAATCTGTGAAAGAAATATCTTTTTTGCGACTTACATAACCTGAGCATTGGCTTTACTTCTATATCATCATCAACACCATCAATATTTGTATATGTATGATGAAGAATATTATGTTTCATATTCCACAAAAGGGCACTAGCGCCTAAAAAATTTAATGAGTTGCCGGCTGTTTTATTCAACCATGTATGTTTGCTGAAACTGCCGTGCCCACCATCGTGCATTACATTAAAGCCAATTGCTGCAGTTATTCCACCAAGAATAATACATTCGGGAATTGCTACCCACCAAACGGCTGTAAAAAAAACAAGATGTATGTAAAGAAGAATATAAATGCCAAATAGCAAAGCAGCTTTTATAAATAAAGAGGCATCACCTGTTTGTGGTCTTTTTATTTCACCAAAATACTCGTTAACCCTGCGTTTTATTTCAGTGTGAAAAGTTCCGCCGCCCTGTATAAATTTTGGTGTTGCCATTTAATTTCAAAAATAGTTTTAATAATTATGCAAGTTGTCCAAGTTTTTTAAGGTACGCAACATGAGATACAATGGCATTCACCATTTTAGGATATTCAATATACGTTACACCATATTCTTTACAAGTTTGCTTTATTATTTTGCTTATTGCAGGATAGTGAATATGCGAAATTTTAGGGAACAAATGATGTTCTATCTGAAAATTCAATCCGCCTACAAGCCATGAAATAATTCTGTTATTTGTAGCAAAGTTGGCTGTTGTTTCTACCTGGTGAATAGCCCATTCATTCTCTATTTTACCCGAATCTGCAGGCATTGGAAAGTCGGTGTGCTCAACATTATGTGCCAATTGAAAAACCATTATCATTACAAATCCTGTTATCATTGTTGCACATAAAAAGCCTATAAGCCATGTTACAAATCCAACAAAATAAATTGGCAACGCAATAATCATAAATGCATAAATAACTTTTGCTGTCCAAAAAGAAATATGTTCTTTTATTGTGAGTTTTCTTATAGGAACAGTACCTATTTTTTTATTAAAATATTTATCGTAATCAGTTACAAAAAGCAGCATTATATAAGGCATTGTATATAAAAACCAAACATAATAATGTTGAAACCGGTGAATACTGCGATGCTTTTGTGTTTCTGCCATTCTAAGCCAGGGGCCAACATCAAGGTCATCATCTACGCCATCAATATTTGTATAAGTATGGTGAATGATATTGTGTTTCATGTGCCACATGATTGCGCTTGCGCCTAAAAAATTTAATGAATATCCGGCTAACTTATTTATTATTTTATATTTACTAAAACTGCCGTGAGCACCATCATGCATTACATTAAACCCTATTGCAGCTGTTAAACAGCCTAATAAAATACACTCTGGTATTGCGATCCACCATGCAGGCGTAAAAAATACAAGATTAATGTAAAGGAAAATGTAGCACGCAAAAAACAATACTGCTTTTAAAAAGAGGCTTGTATTACCGGTACTTAATTTTTTCTTCTCAGTAAAATATTGATTTACTCTTTGCTTTAAAGTGAGGTGAAAAGTTCCTGTACTTTGTAAAAATTTGGGTGTTGACATTTTGTAAATATTTTGATATTGGATTTTAAGTATTATTTTTTATTAAAGCATCAAAGCTTTTTATTCCAATCATTTTTTTTGATATAAATCCTTCCGCATATTTCACGCCAATTAATTTTCCAAACCACTTAGCTCTGTAGATAATGCTTTCTAAAAATTCCGGAGATGAAATATATGTTTCCGGTTCCTGCGAATCCGGATTATAAAACTGCGTTTTATAAGCTTTAATCGCTTCAACTTTTTTATCAAAAACCTTCGTTATATCAACAATAAAATTAGGTTGTAAATACCTGTCCTGAATGTAATTGAAAACATATTTCGGCTTCCACGCTTTTTGTAAAGAACTATTTTCTTTGGTCTCAATTTTTGTTAGTCCTGATAAAAAAGCGGCATCATTAATTAATTGTGCTGCCCGCCCATGATCAGGATGTCTGTCTTCCGGTGCATTACATAAAACAATTTCCGGTTGATATTTTCTTAAAACTGTAATTATTTTTCGCTGATTTTCTTCTTCATTTTTAAAGAATCCATCTGCCATTTTTAAATTCTCCCGTATATCTGCCCCGGTTATAGCAACTGCTGCTTTGGCTTCCTGCTTTCGTGTTTCAGCTGTTCCTCTTGTTCCTAATTCGCCCTGTGTAAGATCTATAATACCAACTTTTTTCCCATTCATTTTTTCTGCTAATAATGTTCCCACACAACTTAATTCTACATCGTCAGGGTGAGCGCCAAAAGCGAGAATATCTAATTTCATTATTAAAACTGAAAAGCGTAATTAAACAACTTTAATTGTTTCAAAGGTAAGCTAAAACAAGGTAGAGGAAGGCATATTAACTAATTGTAGAGATATTAACTATTATATCCATACATGCGGCGAACTTCTTTCACAAGGCTTTCAATTTCTGCATCTTCACCTTTTGCGTCGTATGGCTGTTTTAAATTACTTCCAAAAAAGAAGGCAACAGTTTGCCAGAAGCGTGCTGTGAAACCACCTTTAAATTCTTTTAAAATATTGTAACAATTATTTCCGGTTTCCCGGTTGATGAGCTTCATTAATATCTTCCCCTGGTAAACTGAAAGATTGGTAATGGGATCTTCAAACTGTTTTTTTAACTCCTTTTCACGACTGTTTATATATATAGAAATTTTAGCCTCATCTTTTTCACCTGCAATATGTTTATTAATATCATTTAAAATACCAGCTGCTCTTATTGCATAAGGATAAGTAACGTACACAGCATTGCGAAGCCTTGTCCACTTTCCTTTTGCGCTTAAGTTTGCGCCATACGAATAAATATAAACACCTGCAAGAGATTTTGCTTCAATAGTGTCACCCTCATAAATAATTGCACTTGTTAATAATGTGTCATTTACACCCAACCTTGCCTGCGAATAGCTATTAGTTTTTATGCAAAACAGAAAAATTGCAGATAGAATAATTGTATGCGAAGAAAAAATTTTCATTCAATTGTAAATTTATACAATTGGGTTTGTGTTAACTAATGAATGGCTAACAGAATATTAAAATTTAAGAGTTAATTAGCAAGTAGAAACATATAGAAAAGCCCAGCAATAACTGCAATTAAAATTATAGCAGCAACCAAAGGTTTAGCATTTGCACTTCTTATAAATGAAACAATAAAGCCTGATGCCATAATAATTAATCCCAGCCATACTAAATTAATGTACGGAAAAATGTATGCTTTAATTGTAAGATAATCAGCAGGTATGTCAGACTCTTTTACAGAGATCTTAAATTTATTTTGTTGTGTAATGCCGGCCAGTTGCAAATAAAGATTTTGTGAGAAAACAGTATCATCCACATAGTTTACTTCAAAATTATTTATTGATAAAAGCGGATACGATTTATAACTTGTTCCTTCTTTGCTGTAAACCGTAATATCCGCTACCAGAGCAGTGTCTGTTGGTTTAAAATGAAATCTTTCATTGCTCGGATTCTTTAAAACATCATTTAGTATTAAATATCCTTTTGAATAAAAAATTGTATCCTTAATTTTTATTTCATGAATTTTAAACTGAGCTGTATCAACAATACTGCTCCTGTCAGCAAGCGAAGAAATGTAGGTGAATACGTCATGAAATAAATAATGTTTTATATCGGGATTAGAACTTAGATTATTATCTTTCATTTTATACACATCAGGGGTAAGCATAAATTTTTCCAACACTTTTCCTGATGCAGAATCTTTTTTCTCTACAGTTAAATTATAAAATGAGCGGTTCTTTTCTGATGCTGCTGAATCGCCAACATAAGTAACTGTATAATTTGCCATTCTTGTTGGAACATCTTTCAGCAGCGTTAAATTTTCTAATGGATCTTCTGTATTCCTTCCGGTTGGGTCTTTGTCAAAAGGAATAAATAATCCTGTTTTCCTGTTATCGCTTATCACCTGTTTATTGCCGGAAGATATAAGCATTCCCACTATCATCACGGCAAAACCTGTATGTGCAATGGCTGCGCCACCGGCTTTTAAATTGGCTTTTAAAACTGTCCATAAATATGAGGCATTTGCAATAGCTGAAAAAATAGATGCAAATATTGCAAGATATATGGCAGCTAAAAATCCTGATCCCTGTTTAATATAATTTATCGGGTAAACAAATATTAGTAAAGTTGTGATGACCACCGCAGATATAAATGGGAATACAATCTTCTTTACAAAATATTTTTTATCTGTTTGCCTGTATTTAAAATATTGAGAGATGGCTGTTAACAAACCAATGATAACAGCAACCAGCACCATTACTTTGTTATAAGTAAATTCTCTGTCCTGCGGATCAGCGATATGTTTATTAAAAATTTTATTATATACAGGTATTGATGTAACCGAGATAATAAACATTGCCGAAAGAAAAATAATTAATGAACCTATAAACATCCAAAACTCTCTTGAAGAAATATTTTCTTCTTTGTGCGACGATGGAAATTTGTTTAAGTTCCTTGTAAATAAAAATATCATTGGCACTGGTAAAGCCAACGCAAACAAACCTATAAGTATATTCATTGCCATTCCTGATTCGGTAAATGAATGAACAGAAGTGTCTCCTAAAATTCCTGTACGGGTTAAAAAAGTGGAGTATAAAACAAATGCATTGGCAAGAATAATAAATAAAAATGCTGCCTTAAGTGAGTTGCCTGTTGCATTATAAATTGCCATACAATGTAGTCCTGCAATTAAAATCAGCCACGGAACAAATGATGCATTTTCCACAGGATCCCATGCCCAGTAGCCTCCGAAAGATAAAGACTCATAAGCCCATTTTCCTCCCATCATTATCCCAACGCCTAAAACACAACCGCTCATCAAAGCCCATGGCAGCGCAGGTTTTATCCAGTCTCCAAATTTTTTTGAGCTTAAAGCTGCATAAGCAAAGGCAACTGGTACAATAGTGCTTGCAAATCCTAAAAACAAAACAGGCGGATGTATTACCATCCAATAATTTCTTAATAAAACATTTAAGCCAACACCATCTTTAATAAAAGATAAATAATTTGGCTGGCTAAAAATCGGACCTTGTAATTCATTTCTTGTTAACACAAACGGGCTGCTGCCGACCCTCACGCCAAAAAAATATAAACCTAATATCATCAGTGCTAAAAAAACCTGGGCAAAATTTATCACAGTCATTACATGGCCTTCCCATTTTTTACTTTTCCAAATAAG
>JALYYX010000434.1 GCA_030946075.1 Bacteroidota bacterium
ATTTTTCTAATTTTGTTATATGAGCAACTTCGGGTGGGCCTAATGCATGCAGTTTAATATCAGGATAAAGTTGTTTTAGCTGTTTAAAAAGATCAACATAATATTTCAATCCTAAGTCAGGATGATGGCCACCCTGCAGCAATAATTGTTCTCCACCATATTTTATGGTTTCATCAATCTTTTTTTTATAGGTTTCAATGTCTGTGATATAAGCTTCAGGATGCCCGGGTATGCGATAAAAATTACAAAACTTACAATTGGCCACGCATACATTTGTGGTATTTAAATTACGGTCTATTATCCAGGTTACTTTTCCATGCGGTACCTGTTTCTTTCTTAACTCGTTAGCTACTAACATTAGTTCAGTTAATGCAGCGTTGTTAAACAAAAACATGCCTTCTTCCACAGAAAGAAATTCTAATTGTAAGGCTTTTTTAAAAAGGTTTGATAATTTCATCATTATAGTAATGCAAAAATACATGCATTAACCTGTAATTTAACTGCTGATAATGAAAGGGTTTTTATTTCACATATTATTTGTCTTTATAAATTTATCGGCCTTTTCTCAGGAACTGTTTATTGAAAAGCCTGCAAAGTATATTACACATGTACCTTTTAAGCAGTTAACAGGAGGGATAATACTTCTAAAAGCCAACATCAATAATATTTCTGATACATTTAATTTTATTTTAGATACCGGAAGCGGAGGTATCTCTCTTGATTCTTCAACATGTGCTGAACATAAAATTTATCATTCACCCTCCGGTAAAACAATTAACGGCATTGCAGGCATTAAGGAAGTTGATTTTGCAAAAAATAATACACTTACTTTCCCTAAACTAAGCCTTAAAGGCCTGGATTTTTATGTAAATGATTATGAAATATTAACCAGCGTTTACGGAATAAAAATAGACGGGATTATCGGCTATAGTTTTTTTAGCAAATACATTGTAAAAATTAATTTTGACAGCTCAGACATTGAGGTATATCAACCTGGTAGCATTCGGTATCCATCCGGCGGATATTTATTGCACCCGCTATTTACAGCATTGCCCATCCAATCTCTCCGTATAAAAGATGCTAAAACAGTTACTTCTAATTTTTACATAGACACAGGTGCAGGACTTTCTTTTTTATTAAGTAAAGATTTTATAACGGATAGCTCTTTTATAAAAAAAACCAGAGTACCCGTAAAGGTAGAAGCGCAGGGATTAGGCGGCAGAAAAAATATGATGATGACCATAATAAAAGAAGTAAAATTAGGTCCTTATATTTTCAGGAGAGTACCTACCCATATTCTTGATGATGAATTCAATGTTACCTCTTATCCATACCTCGGTGGTTTAATCGGAAATGATATTTTAAGAAGATTCAACATAATTTTAAATTATCAAAAAAGAGAAATTCACTTATTACCCAATAGTCATTATAAAGAAGCTTTTGACTATTCTTACACAGGCCTAACAATTTATAATATTGATGGAAAAATAACCGTAGATGATGTGGTTCCCGGTTCTCCGGCATACAAATCCGGAATTAAAAAAAATGATATTATATTTTCTGTAAACAATAATCTTTCCGGAGATATCAATATTTATAAAAATCTTTTACAGGCAGAAGGAGAGAGGGTAAAAATTATTATTATGAGAGATGGGCACCTAACTACTATAACTTTAAAAGTTGGAAAAATTTTTTAGCAATCTATTTCAAAAAAACTTTTGGGAATTGGTGTTGAATTAAGTGAATTTTGCCGCCATGATACAGTTTGAAAAATTTACTTTAGATAATGGGCTGCGTGTAATAGTTCACGAAGATAAAACTACACCCATGGCAGTGCTTGATGTAATGTACGATGTGGGTGCAAGAGATGAAAACCCCAACCAGACAGGCTTTGCACATTTATTCGAACACCTGATGTTTGGCGGCAGTATTAATATTCCATCTTACGATGAACCGCTGCAAATGGCAGGTGGAGAAAATAATGCATACACTACCAACGACCTGACAAACTATTACATTCAATTACCTGCAGAAAATTTGGAGACGGCTTTTTGGCTGGAAAGCGATAGAATGTTATCCCTTGCCTTTGATGAAAATAGTTTGGATGTACAACG
>JALYYX010000436.1 GCA_030946075.1 Bacteroidota bacterium
TGCTGCATCAAAAACACGAACACTTGCTTTCCAAATATCAGGGCCAATACCATCACCTTCAATAAAAGGAATTGTAGGATTATCAGGAACCATCAATTTCCCATCATTTCCCATTTTTATTTTCTCAGCCATATTTTTTAAAAATTTATTGAACAGGTAAGCCATTCTTTCGCAAAAATTACTCCATCATATTTTTTGTAGAAGTTAATGGCAGGTTCATTCCAATCCAACACCTGCCAAACTATTCCATTGAATTTTTTTTCTCTTGCTTCTTCAATTAATCTATCAAATAACAATTTACCAATTCCTTGTCCACGCAATTCTTCATTCACCAAAAAATCTTCCAGGTACATTCGTTGTCCTTTCCAGGTTGAATAGCGAATATAATATAATGCAAACCCGTGAACAACGCCATCACTCTCAGCTACAAATGCCCACCACACAGGGTTTGATCCAAAACCGCTTTCTTCAAAATGTTCTAAGGTAACTGTTACTTCATCAGGAGCTTTTTCATAAACAGCTAATTGATAAACAAGCTCGAGCAATCTTTTACAATCTTTTTTTTCTGCTCTTCTTATATTTATGGCACCCTCTAAATTTCCCCCCAAAGGGGAGACTTTTGAAGACTCTGATTGTTTAAACACCTTTCCTTTATTTGAATTTAAATCATGCATCTTTCCTCCATTTACTTTATTTACTTTTCCCCAACCAATCTTGCTACTTCCTCCGCACAGCCCCATGCTAATGTAAAACCACTTCCTCCATGTCCATAATTATGAATAATATTTCTTTCCCTTTCTACCCGTACCAGAGGCCTGTAAGGACGAAGACCTGCCCAGTTACCAATAATTTTTTTTTCTTTCAATTCAGGAAATGCTTTATAGGCATTATCCAAAATTTTATCCAGCGTTGCAGGCTCACAAATGGCATCATTAATTCCTTCTTCAAAAGTTCCGCCAACAATTACCGCATCTTTCCGCGGAACGATGTATAAAGGCATCTCATTATCAAGAAAAATAAAAGGGAAATTATTTGGTTCAAGAAGAGCCACCTGCCCACGAATAGGTATCAATTCTTTATCGTTGCACAAATGTTGGGACGCCAGCCCACTACAGTTGATAATAAGTTCTGCATTTTCAATTTCATCAAAAGAATTTATTTCTTTTTTTTCAATTTCAATATTCATTTTTTGTAATTCATTCGTAAGCCAGGGAAGAAAAATTTGTGTTTCGATCAGTGGAACCAGCACATCATATCCAATTGCATTGCCTTTCGGAATTTCATGTTTCTTCATTATATGGTATGAGCCTTCGGGCATAAAACTAAACCATATATCCTCTTCTTCTTTTACATTTGGGCGTACTACTTTTATCAATCGCTTAATGCTTACTCCGGTCTCATTATTTTCTGCAAAATTTTTATATATCTCATAGCTATGTTTACACCAGCCTATCCCTCTTTCATCGTTACGAATGTGATAAGGAAACCAAAATGCAGCAGCACGGTTTGATGTAATGTTAGGAGAAAAATCTTTGGCAATAATTTTAATGGAATGATGTGCTTTACGTAACACAAAAGCAGTTGCAAGGCCGCTGATACCTGCACCAACAACTGTTATCTGCATTAAAGTAAATTTTAAAAGTGATTTATTTTTGTAGCGGTTTTTTTAAATGTTTTCTTATCCAATGCCTGATCAAGATCATTTAAAATATCGGCAATATTTTCTATACCAACACTCATTCTTATTAATCCATCTGTAATTCCATATTGCTCCCTCTTTTCTTTAGGTACACCATGATGCGTCATTGATGCCGGATGAGACAAAAGCGTATCGCATGTTCCCAATGAAACGGCTCGTACACACATTTGTAAATTATCAATAAAATTTTTGGCAGACTGCAATCCATTTTTCAACTCAAAACTTAACATAGCCCCGGGATGCGTCATTTGTTTGGTAGCAACATAATGATCAGGATGAGAAACCAAGCCCAAATAATTTACTTTACTTACAGATGAATGGTGCTCTAAAAATTCTGCAACTTTCATTGCATTCTCACAATGGCGATCCATTCTTACTTCTAAAGTTTTCATACCCTGCACTAATAAAAATGCATCGAAGGGATTGCTGTTGCCACCAAGCAAGCGATGAACTTTCGTCATTCTCGTTTCCATGTGTTCAATATCTCTTCCCACCAAAGCACCGCCAATAGCAGTTCCATGACCATTTAAAAATTTTGTAGTAGAATGAAAAACATAATCAACACCATATTTAAAAGGCTGTTGCAAATAAGGAGTTGCAAAAGTATTATCAATCGCAACAATTAAATTATACTTTTTTCCAAGTTTATTTAGCTCTTCAATATCTACACATTGGATGGTGGGATTAGCTGGTGTTTCCAGGTATAGCAATTTTATTTTATTGTCGGATTTAATAAATCCTTCAGTTTTATTTACATCTCTCAGGTCAAAAAAAATTGTTTCAATTCCTAGATCCGGTAAAACTTTTTCCAGTAATTCCTGCATACCTCCGTATAAAGAAAAATGGGTAAGTATTTTATCACCTGCTTTTAAATTTCCTATCATAAGAGTTGATAATGCTGCCATACCACTGGCATGCAGAATGGTTTTTACTTTTAACTGCTCACCATTTTTATCAGTAACACCAAATGTTTCCAGCGCTGAAATTTTTTCTTCTGCTTCGGTCATTGTGGGGTTTCCCCAGCGGCTGTAGATGTAGCCTTTTTCTTCGCCTGAAAAACGCCGCATGCCTTGCTCTGCATCATCGAAAGTATAAGTGCTGCTGGCGTAAATTGGAGTAAGGTGCGAATAGTTGGCATCCTGCTCATGGCCACTATGGATAGCCACAGACCCAAATCCGGTATATTTTATTTTTTTAGGCATGTTTATAATTAAAAATAAAAGTTGAAGATTGAATAATTAAGTTTGAGTGCAAAAATAACAAAAACATGAAGCAACTTCTGAAACAATATGCTGCTTATAATATATGGGCAAATAAAAGAATTATTGAAACTTCAAATCATTTATCCGACGAGCAAATTAATAGAGAAATTATAAGCAGTTTTCCTTCTATTTATAAAACTGTTTTGCATT
>JALYYX010000443.1 GCA_030946075.1 Bacteroidota bacterium
TTGAGTAATCAACTTTTTCAGATTGTCTACCCAAAAAGTGGCTTTATAGAACTCAATACAATCATTCAAGGTTTTTAGGTTGTCAAGACGTGGCAGGATTTCTTTTTCAAAATCATAAAACAACTCAATAATAAAATCATCTAAGTCCGTGTCACTTTTTATTGAATAGCCAACGTTGTTTTTGTACTTATATTCCTGTCGGTTCGCAGGTAAATGAAAATTCTCACTCACATAAACTGTTAAGTCGTGTTGGTCTGCTTTCTTTTTTTGTGGGTCTGCTAATGTCGCTGTTAAAGCAATACCCATATTGAAGCGAAAGTCAATATTGTCTTTGTCGTTCCATGAATAATTTTGAAGATTGATTACGATAAAAAAGTCGCCGCAATTTCTCCACCAAGTGTTGCCACTTGTGCTGAACCCATGTTTTTTTAGTGTCGGCTTGAGGTAAGTCTTTATAAATTCAACTTGCTTTTCCTTTGCGTTCATTTACTATGTCAAATTTAGTACTGTGCGGATTGCTTGCAGCCAACGAACAGGGCTTGGCGTTGTTGGGATATTTGAAAAACGTCTGCCGACAACTGAAGCCCAATAATGTTTTAAAAGTTGAAGGTAAGAACTAAAGCTAAATTAATAACGTCCTGCCGAAACTGAAGCTGATAGCGAACTACAGCCGATTGCTCCAACGTCCAGCCCCAATAACGCCAAACCCCTTGTTGTGCGTTCGCTTTTCTTCACTCGAAATTTAAGCTGCTAAAAAGTTACTTTATCTCTGTCACAATAAAAAGTCGCCACACCCACAATACACGTACCCGCATTATAATGTCCATTTACAATTGGTGAATAGGTTATGTCGCCATTTTCTGATACGTGTCTTGTTGCCATCGGAAGTCCGTCACCGTATCTTATTTTATAAACTTTGTCTGCCTTGTTGCATTTTGGGCAAAGCATTTGTCCTAAAAAATTTTTCTTTCTAAGTGCAGGGATATAAAAAGTCATTTCTGGTGTGTCACTCTCAAAAGTCCGAACTGAACCGATAAGCAATGTGTCAACCGCAACACCAAAAACAAAAAAGTCAAACGATTTTTCTTTGTTAGGCGTAAATGTTATTTCAAAATTGCCTTGTCTGTCAGCAAAAGTAGTTGCCAATATTTTATTGTCGCCTTTGACAATAATTGCTATTCCTTCAACATAAGCAGAAGTGTCTTTCAGATTTCTTTTTAAGTGTCCTGTTATGTGAACAGGATTTGTCAAAAGTCTAAACCCCAAAAGAAGTGTCGCAATTAAAATTGTCGATATGTAAATTGTTAAACGCAAAGTAATTTTAAAGTGACGCACAACGATAGGGCTTGCTGCTGTGCTGGCATTTATATTCTTCAGCCCGAACGTCAGCCCATTGAAAAACTGTTGATGAAGATATGTACAAAACCTGAACAATGAAAGTCAAGCCCGGACTGTAGCTGATAGCATTACAAAAGATGAGGACATGCAGGTCAGCCAGCATAGTAGCAAACCCCATGTAAGCAGCCGCTTTGTTTTCGTAGTGCTAATGATACCAATTTCCTGTCAAGTGTCGGTAATTGTTATCTGGATTAATGTCATTCGTCCAATAAGTAATTCCCAACCTTACGTCAAGAAAGCCCCACAAGCCGTAATAAATTCCCTTGTCAGATTTTGAGATAAAATAAACACCTAACTTCTTGCGTCCTTTAATTAGCGTTTCATATTCGGCTGGTTTCACCTGATTATTTTTGTCATTTATATTGTCATTTAATATTGTTATGTCCCCGCTTTTATGAAGTAAAATATTATTGATGTCTGCAAGAGCATCTTTATTTTGCCGAATATAAATTCGATAGGAAGTGTCAATCAATATCGGTTCTGTCAACCTTTGAAAGGCAACGAAAAATATTACAACAATAGTCCATAATATTTTCGATTTTACATTTCCTTTCCTGAATAAAACAAGCAAGAAAAAAATCAAAGAAATTGCAAGTCCACCAATAAGTAAAATTTGATAAACGTCTTGATGTCTGGCAAAGAACAGAAAACTTATAATAACTGAAACAAGTCCAATTAGTAGTCCTATGTGCTTGAAGGGAAGTGTCATTAAAGTGGCTGCTTACGGACACGGCTTGGCGATGTGGCGGTATTTGAAAATCGTCAGCCCGTAACCGCAGCTAAATTTATAACTAAAAGTTCATTGTATATTCTATTGCTCAGCTTTATTCGTCGGCTGGAACTGAAGCCGAATAGCGAACAAAAAGTTGAGAATATATTCGTCGCCCCGCCATATTGCCAAACCGCCTGTTGGCTGTCAGGGCTTGTCTACCATTTTGTCAACACCAAGTATTTTTTTGGATAGTTAAGAATAAGTTTATAATTCTTAAAAAACTGTCCCCCAAGTAATACACCGTCAAGACTTGAGTAAAAGCCATCTTCGTCAAACGAAAACACTGTGTTTGGATTTGAAATTTTTATTGAGCCTATGGAGAAAGAATTTATACATCCTAATTTATGAATTGTCTCTCCACCAAGCCCAATGTTTACTCGTTTAGGCTGAACTTTTAATGTGTCGTTTACAAGTTTGTTTTTTCTTATGAATTCTTTCCCTATTACAATATATTCATCGTGTCCTGTGTCAAAAATAAATTCGGTTTTAATTACTTTCTTGTTTTTTGTAGTCAAAACACCTTTTACGATAGGAACTTTATTGTTATCCAAATCAATCATTTGGATTTTATTCTTCAAATTCTTGTCGTAATAATATTTTGGGTCTGTGATTGTCATTACTCTCTTTTTATAATCAATTTCAAAAACAAAATACTTGAAGAAGCTATATGATAAAATCCCGTCAATTTTATGTCCTTCTTCTTTTTCCTGTGCTTTAAGTTGAAACCATGCAGCCTTTTGTTTTGTAACAAACAATTCATTAATTGTTAAACTAACACTGTCTGTAATAGAAAAATCATTTTTCCCGCCTGTCATTGTTGCCGTGATTTTTCCCGTTTCTTTTAACCCGATTTTAGAGGCTACTGATGAGTCTATCATAATTCCAGATGCGGCTGCCCCGTTGTCAAACAAAAAGGAAAGAGTATCAGAATTATTGATTTTCACTTTTACATAGATATGGCTATTGCTTAACTCAAATGGAATTGTCATTGAGTGCTTGTTATCAGCAAACAAAAAAATGTTTTTACTTTGTCCAAACAAAGTAGAGCAACTCAAAAAAAGCAAAGCGGGGAATAAATATTTTGTTCTTTTCATAATCGTGATGTCTGTTTAGCCTTGCAGCCAACGAACAGGGCTTGGCGTAGTACGGGTATTAGTATTCCGTCAGCCGAGAACGAATGATGATTTAAAAATTGATGATGAAGATAACAACAAAAAGCTAAATTATTAACGTCAAGATGGATATGAAGCAGATTAGAATTACTGAAGATGAAGATTACAATGTCAAGCCCGTATTACGCCAAACCCCATGTTATGCGTATGCCCTTCTTTCTTTGAGTTACTGTTGTTTTAATTGTGTCAAGGTGTCTTTGGATGCAAAGCAAGCAACACTCTTTTGCAAAGGTTAGCAGTCGTGTCGTGGCTTTGAGCGCCTTTGCAAATGTGTGGTGCTTTTTCAGGGCAAATAGTTCTTTGAAATAATCAATTACGGAAGTAACCATTCTTCATCTGGCTTTGCAATTAACCTTGCATTGTTAATTGCCATGTCTAATGTTAAACACGTTCTGCCAGAGTAAAACCCTTTTTCTTTGAAAATGGCTAATGCTAAATCGGCTTTAGCTGTATCTGTTAAGCATAATGGTAATAATAATTGTAGTTGTCCATTAGAAACATATTGTCCTCTATAAAATTGTGGGATAGCCGTTTTATAATTCCTATTAACTCTTTTTTTGGCGTGTTCAATTGCACCGTTAAATGTGTTAATGAGTTGATGTTTTGGCAAAGCTTGTATAGCAAATGGGAACCGTTCAAAATTTGCTTTATCTTCAACAATGTGATCAATTTTAATTCTAAAATCAAGCCGATTGTCAAATATTAATTCAGCAGGATCATCAAAGTAAGTAGCTCTTTCTGGTAAGGGAGAATAAAATGACATTCCACTATCGCTCTCTTTGCAGAATTTTATGAACGTTGTTCCCTTATCATTTTTTTTAAATAATGCAAATATCTCTTGCTGATGTTCTGTAACTAATCCAGTGTTGAAACAAAAAAATGGTTGTTTTTCTACAATTTTATTTTGCTCCTTAAGGCGCATAAAAGTGTGGTTAAGATAATTATATAGAATAGGCATTGGTTTATCAAAACTTCGTTTTGAATAATCCCAATTTTCAGGCATTGCAATATCTTTTAATTGAGTTAAGAACTCATCTATTCTACCCAGATATGCAAAATCCATTAGAGGTTGCTTTTTCTTTTCGTCGCCAGTATTTGTATTCATAAAATTTTTGTTTATATAACTAAAGCCCGCCGAGGCGGGCTTTTTATGAAAACTTATGTTTTTTTTACTTTAAAACTTTTAGGACTTTTGTGATGTTTTTGTTTTGTGTTTCTTTAAAGTTTTTTTGACTTTTTCCTCTGATTTAAAACTACTTTCGGGATTTGGTTATTTATTTTTCTGACTGTAAAGATAATAGGAAGTTTGATATTAGCAACTATTTTAAAAAAAAATATTTTTTCTTAACTTTTCGTATAATACAGAATATTTTTAATAGCAAATGAAAAAGGTAGTTTAAAATACGAAAGCAAATTATAAAATTAATGGCAAGAATTGCAACAAATATAAATTTACAAAAAGCAAAGAAAGAAAAGAACGATGAGTTCTATACAATCCTTGCCGATATAGAAAGAGAACTAAGGCATTATAAAAAACACTTTAAAAACAAAGTGGTTCTTTGCAATTGTGATGATCCACGAGTTAGTAATTTTTTTCATTATTTCTCATATAATTTTGAGCAATTAGGTTTAAAAAAGCTAATTGCTACTTGCTATAAAAATCAAAATGCAGATTTGTTTAGCGAGCATAAATCTGAAAAGGCAATTTATTTAGAATATACAGGCGATAAAAATGAAAATAATATTCCTGACCCAAACGAAATAGGTATAAAAAACTTAAAAGGAGACGGGGATTTTCGCTCAAGAGAAAGTATTGACCTTCTAAAAAAAGCTGATATTGTTGTAACTAACCCGCCCTTCTCATTATTCAGAGAGTATGTTACGCAGTTAGTAGAATATGATAAAAAGTTTCTAATTGTTGGAACTTGGAATGCAATTTCCTATAAAGAAACTTTCAAACTGATTAAGGAAAATAAATTATGGATAGGTATAAATAGTAACCGTAATTTTTCAGGGTTTATAGTGCCGAAACATTATTCGTTACATGGAACAGAAGCCCGTATTGATGAAGATGGAAATAGAGTGGTTTCCAGTAATAATACTTGTTGGTTTACAAATCTTGATAACACTAAACGTCACGAAGAATTAATTCTCTTTAAAAAATTCAACAAGGTTGAATATCCCAAATATGATAACTATGACGCAATAAATGTTAATGTTACAAACGATATTCCTTGTGATTATTCAGGTATTATGGGTGTACCAATTACTTTTTTGAACAAATACAACCCTAATCAATTTGAAATTATTGGTCAAATGGCAACAACAAAGATTGATGAATTTAATTTTGGCTATCCTTATGTTAATGGTAATAAAATTTACGCAAGAATTTTAATTAAGAATAAAAGGTTATGAAAGTAGAACTCAAAAAAATAAAGGTCAAAGAATTAACAAGCGGCTATCAAGATAATGATGAAAATGGTGTTGTAGGATATAATGGTAAATTAGATATAAGACCGCCTTACCAACGAGAATTTGTTTATGGGGACAAAGAACGAAATGCTGTTATTGACACTTTGCAAAAAGACTTTCCACTAAATGTGATGTATTGGGCAGTTCGTGATGATGGCAATTATGAAGTGATAGACGGACAACAAAGAACTATTTCTATTTGCCAATATGTAAATGGTGATTTTTCAATAAATGGATTAACGATTAATAATCTTACAAAAGACAAGAAGGAACAAATTTTAAATTATACATTAATGGTTTACTTCTGTTCAGGTACAGATAGTGAAAAATTAGAATGGTTTGAGACAATAAATATTGCAGGTAAAGAACTTACAAATCAAGAATTACGAAATGCTGTTTATTCAGGGTCTTGGGTTTCAGACGCTAAACGCTACTTTTCTAAAAATAACCGTCCAAAGATTGGAGATGATTATTTAAGTGGTACAGCAAACCGACAAGAATTTTTAGAGACAGCGGTCAATTGGATTTCAGGCGGAGATATAAAAAGTTATATGTCCAAAAATCAACATGAGCCAAACGCTAACGAACTTTGGCTGTATTACCAAAGTGTAATTAGTTGGGTTAAAGCAATATTCCCAACGTATCGTAGGGAAATGAAAGGTATTGAATGGGGATTTCTTTACAACGAGTTTAAAAACAAAAAACTTGACTCAAAGAAACTTGAAAATGAAATTGCTAAATTAATGGAGGATGAAGATGTTGGCAACAAAAAAGGAATTTACTCTTACGTTTTAAATGGCAAAGAAAAACATTTGAATATTCGTGCCTTTAGTCCTAATCAAAAACGAGAAGCATACGAAAGACAAAAGGGAATTTGTGTTGTATGTAAAGAACATTTTGAAATTGAAGAAATGGAAGCAGACCATATAACGCCGTGGCACGGAGGAGGAAAAACAAGTGCTACTAATTGCCAATTATTGTGTCTGGAAGATAACAGAAGAAAGTCTGGAAAATAAATGATTGTGTCCTTAGAGCGTCTGCAAGATTTTAGCTTTTTTACAGGTTTGCTTTTGTGTCAAGGTTTTGCGAGCCTGTAAATGTGCTAAAATGTGTCAGAGCAAAAGAAGCTAAGGAGAATTAAAACAAATTTGAAATTATGTCGCTCCAAAACTTGTGTCAGCTAAATAGTAAAGTGTCTGCTGGCAGGGTTACGCATAACGAACAGGGCTTGGCGTTGTTGGGATATTTGAAAAACGTCAGCCGACAACTGAAGCCCAATATTGTTTTAAAAGTTGAAGGTAAGAACTAAAGCTAAATTATTAACGTCAAGGCGAAACCGAAGCTGATAGCGAACTACAGCCGATGTTCCAACGTCCCGCCCCAATAACGCCAAACCCCTTGTTGGTTGCAGTTGTTCTCTCTCTAACCGTACTTAATCTTTGATGATTTATCAACAAGCTCACTTCGTCTTTGTCCAACTGGCTCATTTTTTAGTTGTTGCTCAATTTTAATGAATTCATTTGCTTTGTCTAAAAAAGTTCTACTGCTTAAGACTGTCACAATCCAATTTGCAAATTGTATAAACTCTTCGTCCGTGTTTTTATAAATAAAATTGTCTGCTAAAGATGATAACTCCCAACTTGAGTTTTCATTTTTGTCGAGTTGTAGTGGTTCCTTTCCTAAAAAATTGTCAAATAAATAGGTATTTGAAAAAAAGGTACGATGTGCTTTTTGTTCCGCCTGTTTTAGTTTGTCACACATGAATAGAATAAATGTCCACTCGAATAAAAAAATGGGATAACTGCTGTCGTCTGGAAAGTTTTTGTCAAACCAATTTAGATACCTTAGTCCACCTTTATAATCTTTGATTTTGATAAATTGTTCTGGAATTAAATAACGAATTCCGCCGCCATCGTGATATTGTCCACCCCAATATTTTTTGTCTGCTGCAAGTGCCTTCTTATACTTTTCAATCTTCCTTTTTACTTGGTCTATTTGTTTGTCTGTCATGATTTGCAGGTGTCGAAATACAATTGCAACCAACGAACAGGGCTTGGCGTTGTTGGGATATTTGAAAAACGTCAGCCCGCAACTGAAGCCCAATATTGTTTTAAAAGTTGAAGTTAAGAACTAAAGCTAAATTATTAACGTCGAGCCGAAACTAAGGCTGATGGGGAACTGCAGCCGATGTTTCAACGTCCAGCCCCAATAACGCCAAACCCCATGTTGGCGGTAGTTTTTCATCAAAATATTTTAGTGTAAAATTCTCCATTTCGTATTCGTATTGTGTCAGGGGCTGACAATCTGCATTTAGGTCTTGTCTGGTCAATTAAATATGTAGCTTGAAATGTTCCTTTGATTTCTTTCGTTTGAGAATTAAATGATGTTATGATAATTTTATTTTGTGAGCTGTCTGGTTCGTAAATATTATAAGTGTCACAACCAACATCGCCATCATCACGAAAAGTATAATAACCAGAGGATAGCCTTGCTAAACGATTAACACTATAGTCATATTTGTAAATTCGTTGAGCAGCATTCGTACCCTTAAATATTTTTAGAATACTAATTGATTCTCTCAAAATTAATCCGTCCCATCTTTCAAAACTAAGAGCAATACTATCTTCTAAGGCGTATAATAAAATACCTTTTACTTTATTGAAATTTATCATTGTTCCATTAATTTCAGCTTTGGCATACCCATAGTATTGTTCTTCCGGTGGATTTTTTTTGCATTTAGCAAATATAAAAATGGAAAGGCACCCAATTATAATAGTTTTTTTCATAAAAAAAAATTTAGGCTGCCGATTAACATCGGCAGCCAATGAAAAATTATTTTATAATAGAAAATGAACGGTATTCAGGTTTGCTATTTGATATAACTCTTAGCTGATACATTCCACTTTGTAATCCAGTAGTATTTATTCTAAAACTTTGCTCTCCTTTAGGCAGCATTCCGTTAGACACATTCTTTCTTATATTTCCTAAGACATCTACTACGTCTATCTTTACGCTTTGCGAAATTGAAATTTTTAAATCAACCTGAGTAACTGATGTGGAAGGATTGGGATAGACATTTTGTATTAACTGTGATATGTCTTTATTCTCTGTTAGTTGCTTCAGTCTTTTAATTGCAAGTGGCTTTATATTCAAAATCGGCTTTTTTACATCATTGTTTTTTACAATTCTCATTGTTTGACCACAATCGGCATTGAAGTAACGCCTCACAGTTTTAAATTGTAAGTTAGCATCTGTAACAGCTAATTCTATAATTAATGTTTGTTTATCACAATCGGTATTAAAGGTTACTACATCGCTATTAGGAAGTAGCTGCCAGTTAATGCCGTCATAACTGTACGTCCAGTTAAAATAGTATGGCGCAGTTCCGCAAACGACTTCAGCTTCTGCGGTTACCGAAGTGCAGCAAACATTCGGATTGTCCTGTATAAGAGTTATACTCATGGGTCCATTCACGGGAGGATTAGCAAAGAAATTTGCTACTGTTGCTGCTGTATTTCTATGCTGTTGTGCATTATTATTATTACCTGATGTTCCTGTAGGTTTATTTTTTATTCGTACATCAGGATTGGAATAATTTTGTTCCCTAGATTTGCCCGCTGGCATGGTGGCAAGTAGAGTATAGTGTCTTTTGGTAAAAATAAACCCAGTTCTAAAGGTGTACCCATGCTCTATTGTTCCATTCGGGTCATCATCGTGCCTTGCTCCAAACAAATGTCCAACTTCATGAGCAAAAGTATATCTACCTCCAGTTGCAGCATTTGTTTGTACAACTGCATATGCCCCATTAAAATTTGGCCCAATTGCTTTTACTACACCATATAGCTGACCATAATTTCCATTGGTTAATAAAACAACAATGTCTGCTTGATTTACATTTCGCAAATTTTGTGCAGTAGGATTAGCAGCAATTACATCTTTATCATTGCTACCAAAGGTTTCCGTAAAATCAATTCTTTGACTAGCTGCAAGTACTAACTTTAGGGTACCACCTACTTGACTGTTTTGATATGCTTGATTGGTTTGAGCAATTGCAAGAGCAATTCTATTATTTATATTCGCTTCAATATTTTCTGCCGCTTGTGTCCAAAGAACTAATACTCTCACATTATTATTTGATGCTGGCTCGCATGGAATAATTCTATTTGTGGAAGAGGGGTTTTTAATAGGTGATGTGTTAGTCCTAGATAATGGATTTAAACGGTATCCTTCTGTATACTGATTAACACCGCATTCATTTTCGTTGATATTTTCAAGTTTAAATCTTGCAAAAGCTTGGATACCATTTCCTAAATCCTGAAACTCATATGAATAATCATCAAATACAATTGCTCCAAACTTCTCTCCGTTTCTCGCCATTAATGTTATGTTACCATTTTTACATGGATTGTCTTCATCCTCGCTATTTATAATGCCGTACCAGTAATAATCATTTTCAGAAGTGTACTCAACTTTTGTAGCTGTAAAAATTATGTCATTGCATGGTAGATTTGGAAGTGCCAATCTCACTTGACCATTTAATTGGCTGCCTGATAAATTCTGAACCTCAACTAACTGATAAGGGTCGTGCAATGAAGATGTTGAGAGTCGGTTAAATCTTGCTTGTTGGTCTGAGTTTAGCTGCGATACAAGTAAATTACTTTGAACAATGATGCTTTGCGTTTGTCCAAATGATGCCCAACTAAATAAAAAAGTCAGTGTAAAAAAACAAATTAGTCTGGCTGAATTTTGTAGAAAATTTTTTCTGTTCATGATTGTAAGTTTGAAGTGTGAAGAATAAAATTACCGCCAACGTTGAGGCTTGGCGATGGGCTGGCATTCATTGCTCGTCAAACCCGGAACCAAAGCTGAAAATTGTTACCAAAGCTGAAGATAACAACTAAAACCTAAATAGATAAAGTCAAGCTGGAACTATTGCTGATATTGATTTGTAGCCGATTGCTATTCCGTCAGCCAGCCTATTGCCAAACCTATTGTTATGTGCCGTTTTTCTTCCTCACCACTTTAACTTCATTGTCTCG
>JALYYX010000354.1 GCA_030946075.1 Bacteroidota bacterium
TTTTAACTCATCCAATTTACGCCTGCTTCTGGGTTCCATTTAGTGGTTGACTTTTTTAGCTTCGTCCAAAATTCTATTGAACTTTTTCCGGTAATATCTCCAACACCAAACTTACTTTCGTTCCAACCACCAAAGCTGAAAGGCTCACGGGGTACGGGCACACCAACATTCACTCCTATCATTCCGGCGCTTGCATGATCAATAATATATCTTGCTGCTGCACCGTTTTGTGTAAACACTGATGCTGCATTACCATAAGGGTTTGCATTCTCAATTGCCAAGGCTTCATCAACAGTATTGGTACGCATGATGCTGATAACAGGGCCAAAAATTTCTTCAGTTGCTACCGACATACCAGGTGTTACAAAATCAATAACGGTTGGGCCAACATAAGTCCCGTTTTCTTTGCCTTCTACTTTTGTGTTCCTTCCATCAACCAAAATTTTAGCGCCGTCCTTTTCAGCTTCGGTAATATATTTTTCAATTCGTTGTTGAGATTCTTTATTAATAACTGCTCCCAAATTTTTGCCGGGAATAATTTTCCTTGCTTCATCACAAATTTTATCAATGATGCTATCAACATTACCAACACCTATCATTGCTGATGCTGCCATGCAACGCTGTCCGGCACAACCGCTCATACTTGCTGCAACATTTTGTGCAGTCATTCCCGGAATTGCATCAGGCAAAACCATTAAATGATTTTTTGCCCCGCCAAGTGCCAAACATCTTTTATAATTATTTGTTGCTCTTTGATAAACGATCTTCGCAACTTTTGTTGAGCCAACAAACGATACGGCCTGGATATCGGGATGATCGCAAATGGCTTCAACAATTTCAACATCACCATGAACAACATTAAAAACGCCATCGGGTAACCCTGCTTCTTTTAAAAGTTCTGCCAATCTTCCAACACATAACGGAACTTTTTCTGAAGGTTTCATTATCATACAATTTCCTAAAGCAATTGCATTTGGCAGTGTCCAACATGGAACCATAGCAGGAAAATTAAAAGGAACAATTGATGCAACAACGCCCAAAGGAATATGTTCTGTTCTACATTCAACACCACGACTTACTTCTAAAATTTCTCCGGTAACTAATTGTGGTAAGGAAGTAGCAAATTCGGTTAACTCAATACATTTTTCAATTTCTGCAATGGACTCACCAATTGTCTTTCCATTTTCTTCTGAACATAACTCAGCCAATTCCTGTAAATTTTTTTCCAGGAGATATTTAAACTTAAAAAAAACCTGCACTCTTTCTTTTATTGGCGTTTTACTCCAATGAGGAAAAACTGATTTTGCTGCTATTACTGCTTCATTAAGATCGGCAGATGATGACATTGGAACCTCCGATAATTTATTGCCGTCTAAGGGGGAAATAACATCTATTTTTCTTACTGAAGAACTGTTGGCAAATTCTCCTTTAATATAATTTTGAACCGGTTTATATTTCATCTAAATATTTATATAGGATGATTAAAAATTTACCTGAAAATGTAAGACTTTTCTTCTGAACAAAAAATTACTGCTAAGATAGCGAACGGTTTAGTTTTTTGGTATTTCTTTTTTCAAATAATTTTTGAAGCAAGAGAGAAATAATGACAGATATAACTGCAACCGTAATACCTCCTGCTACATCAAAAGGAAAATGTTGTGCAAGATAAATACGTGAATACCCCACCAGTAGTGCATATATTAATCCCAAAACTATCCACCAGTTATTTTTTGTGATTAAGCAGAATATCAAATAAAAAGTAAAAGCAGTTGCAGTGTGCCCCGAGGGAAAGCTTGCGGTGGTATGCACTGTAACTCCTGCAACAGTATGAATAATTGAATGGGCAATGGCGGTAGTAGGACGAAGTTCGTCAGGAACTATTACATATTTGCACACCTGAGTGAATGCAGTTATTAAAACAAAACTGCTAATAAGAAAAGGAAGTAATTTTTTTCTATCGGAATAAATAAAATATACAAGTAATGGTATCCATAATAATCCATCGCCTAAACAAGAAAAGACATTAAAGAAATGATCTGCAAATAAGCCAAGGTCTGTATTTAATAAAAGGAAGAAATTATTTTTTCCATAGGTATAAGAAAGTAAGAATAGAATGAATGCACATAATACTGATAGTAATACCCCGATTTTAAAATTTTTATAATTAAGGCTTAGCATGTCTTTTCAAAACTATTGTTGTGGGTAATTCGAAAATGTCACGATGTTCTGCAACTATTTCAATATCTAATTTTTTAAGTGAATCTAAAAATTCTTTTCTACTAATAATTATTGCATCAGGATGTTGTTGCAGTTGCAGATCAATTGAATCTACAGATTCATATTTCTTAATGTTAGAATCCAAATAAAAATTATATCCGGGGTTATAAGTTTTATAAGATATAATGTGAGGCGATTTCTTCACCAACTCAATTGTTTTGGCAACTGGGTTCTCATCATAGATTGCCGGATAGATATAATGCAGCAACATAATATTCATTAAAGAAAATAAAATAACAATTGCAGCAATTCTTTTTTTCCAGTTCGCATTTTTATAGGCAAAAAGAAAAATAATAAATGTAAAAGGAGTTATCAATAACATCAATGCAATCAGGCTCAGTGAACTTATTTCTGGTTCGTGCTGAATGGCTAAATACCCCGCAACAGGCAGCAATAGTAAAACTGTTAGAAGAATATACAGTGGATATTTTTTTGAAGTGTTTTCTTCATTTAGTAAAGATGCAATAAAACTTCCTAAAATAATTGCAGCAAATGGATAACATGGCATTTCATAATTGGGAAGTTTTGTTTTAGATATGCTGAAGAAAATAATAAATACAATTACCACCACGCCAGAAAATGTTGTCAGATCATTTTGAAAAACAATCTTTCTTTTTTTAATTGCTTCACCAATAAAACTCATAAAAGGTAACAAGCCAATCATTACAAATAAAATAGTAATTAAAAATAACCCACCATGCCCTTCCTGCGGATCAGAAAAACGGTTCACATTGTGTTCAATAAAAAATCCTCTCGTCCATGCACCATTAGTAGCTTTGTGAACTGCCATGTACCATGGCAATGTGATCTCTGACAGTAATATGAAAGCAGATATTAAATGCCATGTAAATGCAGTCTTCCATTTCTTTTCACTGAGGATCCATATTAATAAACACAGCCCCGGCAATGCAAGCGCAACAGGGCCTTTGGCAAGTATTGCCAACGCAAATGCCGCTGCCGAAATGTATAGTTGTAAAATATTATTTTCTTTCAGCCATGTAAAGGCGCTGAATAAACCCAGTGTTATAAAAAATATTAAATACGGGTCGGGTACGGCTAAACGAAATTCAAATAAGAATTGTGTACTTGTTGCTAATACCAGGCATGCACAAAATGCAGTAAATGAATTGAATAATCTTTTTGTGTAATTATAAGTTACCAAAATTGTAAGCAAACCCATAATCACTGAAAAAAATCTTGCAGCAAATTCATTCACACCAAATATTTTGTAAGAGAGCATCATGAAAAAATAATGCAGCGGTGGTTTATCAACTCTAAGTTCTCCATTAAAAGTTGGAACAATAAAGTCGTGCCGTAAAAGCATTTCCCTTGCGCATTGTGCATTCTTGGCTTCGTCTAAAATATAGATGGGAGTTGCACCAAGACGGATGAATAATATTGCAGCTAACAAAACAAGTAAGGCAAACAAAGGCCCCTGTCCCCCGAAGGGGGAACTTAGATTGTTATTTTCTTTAATGCTTTGCCTTTCCATTTAATTTGAATGTATTTGCCCTCCTTCCCTGTGGGAAGGGGCTTTAGTTAAATCTTCTTTTTGCACAAAGTTTTGTGGGGTTAGGCTCCATCTTAATCCAACAAAAGAAACCAACACTGTAATTAAATAAAATAATATGCTGATGTAAATAGATTGTTGCCTATCTAAAAAAAACAAATTACTTCCCCATAAAAAAACAACTTCTCTTGCGCCCAAACCACCAATAGTAAAAGGAAGTATGGCAACAATTGATGATAATAAAAAAATAAAAATATAGGCAGACTGGTGTTGCGTAATTTGTATCGATAACATAATGCAGTAAGCACATAAAACCTGCAATATTTGTACGAGTAATCCTAACAACAACGTTGAAACAAATACATTAATGAATGAAGGAAATATTTTCTTTATAAAAAAATAATAAATTGCCAATGATGGTACAACTGCCGCCAGTACTGATGTTGAATAACTTTTTTGCGTGCTTGCTAAAGCAAAATAAACGGCAGCTAAAATTGCAAGCCCTATAACCCCGCTTACTCTATCTAACAAAACGGCGGCTCCTAAAAGCTTTGCTGATTGCTTTTTATTCCGGTTAAGTAATATCACCTTATATGCATCTCCGCCAATGCCACCAGGGAGGAATAAATTATAGAACATTCCCAGCCAATACAATTTTAAATTAGAATTTTCAGAAAGATGAACACCAATATTTTTAAAATAAATATTTAAGCGATATGAAGAAACCATCTTGGAGAGAATAAATAAAAATGTAGCAGCAATCAACCACCATTTATTACTTTGCTGAAGAAGTTGCCAGGTGAGTGACCAATCAATTTTTTTACTTACATACCATAAGCATACCGAGGTAACAATAATTTTGATGAACAGTTTTAAAATATTTACCCCTCTCTTTGATGAGAGGGGCCGGGGTGAGGTATTAAACTGTTTTTGCATCGTACACTTTTCTTACCTGGTAAGTTTTTTTGTTAGAAGACTCAAAGTAAGTTCTTACACTTATCTCTGCAATAATGCCAATTGTTATCAATTGAATACCACCTAATAAAAATATTAATCCGAGAATTAAAAGTGGCTTTCCCCAAATATCATAACCAAGAATTTTTAAGACAAGCAGGTAAAAGTTTATCACTATTCCAAAGAATAAACTAATGAACCCCAATGTGCCAAAAAGATGCATTGGCTTTTGAATATATCTTCTGAAAAAGATCATAGTAACCAAATCGCTCATTACCCTGAAAGTGCGTCCCAGGCCGTATTTGGAGGTACCAAACTTTCTTGCATGGTGTTTTACATCTACCTGTGTAATTCTTGCTCCCTGCATTGCTGCCAACACAGGAATAAAACGATGGAGCTCACCATATAAACCAAGCTCTTCCGCAATTTCTCTTTTAAATATTTTTAATGTACATCCGTAATCTTTAATGTACACTTTTGTCCAGCGCCTAATAAAATAGTTGGCAACTTTGCTGGGAATTTTTCTTAAAAAGAATCCATCTTTTCTATTCTTCCTGTTACCGGCTACTACATCCCAGTCTTCTTTTTTTAATAGCTCCAGCATAAAAGGAATATCGGACGGATCATTTTGAAGATCACCATCAAGCAATGCAATATATTTTCCTGTTGTATGATCAATCCCAGCAGTCATTGCAGTACTTTGACCATAATTTTTTTTAAGCTCTACCAAAAT
>JALYYX010000022.1 GCA_030946075.1 Bacteroidota bacterium
TAATTTACCCCACCTGTCAAACACTTTAAAATAATTGGTTTGCTTTATGCCCGGCGCCATTGCATTAAACACATCATTTAAGCCATCTCCATTTGGAGTAAAAGCATTGGGAACATAGTACGTAGGGCCTTTAAATACTTTAATAAAAACACTGCTTGTTCCAACACATCCTAAATCATCTTTTACTGTTAGAAAAAACCTTGTATCATTCTGCAATACAGCTAATGGATTTTGTAAAGAAGGATTATTAAGAACGTTTGCAGGCGACCATAAATATTGATTTCCACCGCTGCCAAATAATTGATGAGGCAATCCTAACGCAGCAACAGTATCATTACCGGCAAATGCGTATAATGCTGCATTCATTGTTACAATCACATCATCATATACTTTAAAATTACAGCCATAATTGTCAGTAACCTGCAGCCTGTATGTATGTTTGCGGCCACTTTTCGGGTATACTATTGTTGTAGGTAAACTGGGCGTTTGCATATCGGTTGCAGGAAACCATAAATAACTAACACTTCCCGAAATATTGGTTGCACTGCCTTTCAAAATTGCAAAAGTATTATTGCAAATAGTGGTGTCAGGGCCGGCATTAGCTATTGGTTTATGTAATACATTTATATTGATCTTGGCAGTTCCCTCGCATACTTCATTACCAGCTGTAACCAAATATGTGGCAGTATCAGAAGGGCTGGCAAGGGGCGATGGCATAGTAGCATTGCTTAAGCCTATACTGGGACTCCAAATAAATTTTTTTAAAGGCCTATCACTTGTTACTGATAATGTAATTGAGCCACCTGCACAAATAGTTTTATCTGGTCCGGAATCTATTATTATTTTATCGTTTACAGCCTGCAGGGTATCCGATATATTTGCCTTGCATTCATTACTATCTTTAATAATTATTTTAAAAGCTCCTGCGGGAGCATTAAAAACATTACTGGACTGAAAGGTTTTCCCATTATCGATAGAAAATGAAAAAGGGGTAACTCCACCATTTGCTTTAACTGTTATTTGTCCATCTCTTGAAAAGCATGTTGCAGCAGGAGTAACGATAGTAGTGCCACTAACAGGATTTGGCTGCTGAATAGTTAATGAAGAATCTTTAATACAACCTGATGAATCCTTAATATGTACTACATAGTTTTCTGCCGCCAGATCTTTAAAAGTACTATCAGTCTGAAAGGGATTATTATTTAATGCAAATAAATATGGAGGCTTTCCTAATGATGGATGTAAAGTAAGCTTAGCATTTTTATTCCCATAGCACATTGGCATTGTAATAGATGGGTTGATGTTGAGAACTACATCAGATTTTATATCTGCATCAAAGGAATAAGCACATAATATTGAATCCTTTATTGTAATATTATATGTTCCTTCTGTTAATCCGGTAAAAGTATCCGATGATTGAAAAGTACCACCATTTATTGAATAAACATAAGGTGCACTTCCAAATCCCGGCGTAACTTTAATGGTACCAGTTCCCGGCTGACCACAAATCGTATTGGTCACTGATGAATTTGCAAGGTTGGTAGAATCAATTCTTACTTCAGTAGAATAACTGCAACCATTAGCATCAATAACCAAAATTTTATAAGTTCCAATTGTTAGATCAGTAAAAAGATTTGAGGATTGAAAAGAACTTCCATTATTTATTGAGTACTTATATTCAGGTGAACCATGTAAGGGGAAAATTTGTATTGATCCTGTAACGGGGCCTGGACATGGGGTAACCTTTTTTAATATTGAGGCAGTAAAAGATTCAATATCAATAATAATTGTTTTAGTGGATATACAACTGCTACCGATTATTCTTGTACGTAAAGTATAGGTTCCAGGTAATACATTAAAAACATTAGATGGTTGCCAGGTAACCCCGTCTAAAGAATATTCGTATAACGCACCGAAGGGACTAATAACAGTTATAACCCCTGTACTGTTACCAGCACATGCAGCGGATATAATGTTAGCAACTATAGGATCACCTCTTGAAATATTTATTGTATCTACTCCCATAATTTCAGCACCCGAATTATTGGGATTTTTATAAAAAGATTTTACTAAATAAGAGCCGCCGGTACTTGGGGGGCAAACATTTGAGAAACTTACATTCAGTAAATTATTGCTGCCATTACTAACAGTTCCATTAGATACAAAATTTCCTGAAAGGGTATACAGTTCTACTCTTTTAAATAATGATTGCCCGGAGGCTGGTACAAAACGCCAGCTTTCATTAAAATTTTTACCACCCCAGGGTAAACTGGACGCCCGCCTGCCCGGAGCCGTAATTGCTAACGATTTAGTAGAATTCTGCATACCAATCATGGCTCTTCCATTATTCCAGTTAAGGCAAATTTCTTTATCGTAAATAAATATTTCAACAATACCAAGGCTTTCGTACAAAACAATCTGATGTGTATTGGTATTTAAATTTAAGCATGCCGTTGTATATAGCGGCACATTAAAATAACTAATTATCCATTTCCGGTATGGCGCTGTACCCACCACTTCATATTTTATTTGTTGGGTAGATGTAGAGATATTAGGATCCAAGTCGTGATAAGGACCCATTATTAATGCATTATCATAAAGATTACTTGGCAAATCTTCAGGAACGCCAGTAATTGCACTTAAAGAAGACCCATTTCTTAATATTCCAAAATGGCTGAAAGCCCCGGCTTTGGAAACATCAAAACTTATAATGCCATTTGTACTTGCAATTAATTTTGAATAGGTAGTGCCGTAAAAAGAAAAAGGAAAAGTAATATCTAGTGGGTTTGAATATCTGTCATCAATTTTTAAATTGGTGGAAGGCCCGGGGTCTGCCGGATTTACATAACCCCTGAAACAACTTAATGCAGATATTTGATTTACCGAATAAGAATTGGTAGAAGAATAAATATCAGGGATGCTTGTATTAAGGGTAATGCAGGAGGTAGTGCACTGGATGGTTGTATCCTTTGTACAATTGAAAGAAAAATTATTTTGGCCTAGGGTTGTTGCAGTTAATGCAAGTAAAACACCTGCTAAAACAAACTTATGCATCTATATTTCAAAAATATTTAAACTTTAGATGTGGTCTATAAAGGTTACGTGATTTTTCGGAAATACTAAGTTAGAAAGCTTCAGTATTCCTCTTAGGATTGGCTACAACAAATGGAAATTATCCATATTTTTCAGACCAATACTTTATAGATTTTAATCATCAGGATGGTGTCTTCAAAATAAAAAACACTATTTTTTGATAAATAAAATAGGCAGAGTGTTGGCGTAAAATCAGATATAATTAATCAATTTTACTTTTTGAGTAGCAAATATAATGTTTTACAAGTATTTTATTGTATAATTTTTATACTTAAATACATGTTTTAATTCTTTCCCTTTAACATGGGGACGAAAGAAAAATTTTCAAAAGATTCTTCATCATAACTGCTATCGGTACTTTTTGTAATACGAACCATTCGTTGGTGAATATTTTCATCCAAAGGAAGAACCATTTTACCGCCCACTTTTAATTGAGTTAATAATTTTGGAGGTATCTCCGGAGCTGCGGC
>JALYYX010000024.1 GCA_030946075.1 Bacteroidota bacterium
AGGAGTAACCTCAGATTTAAGAGCAAGAATATTACAACACAAAAACAAAGAATATAAAAACAGCTTTACTTCAAAATATAATTGCGATAAGCTGGTATGGTATGAAGCTTTCAGCAGAATAGAAGAATCAATTGCAATTGAAAAACAAATAAAATCCGGAAACAGAAAACGCAAAGAAAATTTAATTCATGCAATAAATCCGCATTGGAATGACCTGTGGGATGAAATTCAGCTTTGGTAATATCAGTCAGGGGATTGCTTCAAATTTGCTAAACACAAAATATAGAGTAAATTTTCGCAATGACGATTGCTAATTAAAATTTATTCTAAAACCCAGCTGGCTTATCCACCTGGCGCTGTTACCCGGCAATGTGCTTGATTGAATGGAATAGGGTGTTCCGTTCAATGGGGTAAACTGATATTGAGGAGTAAGGGTTGCAGTATTGGCATAACCTGAAAACCGGATCAATGGGAAATTATCATTAGCCATAAAATAGGTTCTTCCCCAGTTTTTATTAAGCATGTTTGTAAAGTTGAAAACATCGAACGTAATGTTAAAACCTGTTTCCTTCTTTTTAATTTTTATTTTAAAATCCTGTTGAATACGCAAATCAATAATGTGTGTGAAAGGCAATCTTTCACCATTTCTTTCAGCAAATTCTCCCCGGTGTTTTTGTAAATATTTATCCTGTTCAATAAAATCATTTAAAAGATCTTTTTGTTGTTGCGGTGAGTATAAAGTGGTTCCAACGGAGTTAGGGAGAAAAGTCATACCGGAGAGATCAGACACTGTTGGAATATAAATAAGGTCAAAATTGTCTCTAATGTTATTATCATTTACCAAACTTCCAAAATAAACATAGCTGTATGGTGAACCGGACTGCCCGTTGTAAAATAAGGTAACTGTTGTTGCTAAATTATTTTTAGCATAGCTGAATTTTTTTACAAGGCTTCCTACAATTCGGTGGCGCAGGTCAACATCTGAAATTGACCGTTCGGTAAAATTTCTTCCATTTATGGTTTCCGTTTGCCGCCATTGTAAATTGTACAAAGTATTTCCTGGTGACGGTTCAAAAAGCACAAAGCTCTTTCCATAAGTATAACTGGCATTAATAGAAAAGTTATGGCCGAACGTTTTATCTGTAATAAAACTTATACTATACGAGGAGCCTTTTTGCTCATGATTATTGCTTAATAAAAAAATTTGTCCCGTGTATGGATTACCGCCATTCGCAGTCAACGGAATTTGAATGGGAGTTGTATTTAACGAATAAATATTTCTTGCATCAGGAGGCGATGAGTATTTTGTTGGCGGCAGAATATTTACATTGGTATATTTTGTTTCATAAATATTTTTTGTAAAAATTCCTTCTACCGAAAACGACCAGTTACCTTTCAATTTTTTTTGTACTGTAAGTGACGATCTGAATATGGTTGGGTATCTAAAATTTTTAGAAACCAAATCAAGTTCGCCTTTTGCATTTGCAGTATTAAAACCCAAAGACTGAGGAGTTGGCTGGTTGTAAGGATCAGGATTAAACTTTAATCCATATTGCTGCGGGTTAATATCAATGCTGCCAATGGAAACTCCATTACGCTGATGAAGAACGCTGCCCCAAACATTTAATATATGCCCTGTAAATATTCCGCCGCCACCGCTGATATTTATTTTGTGTTCCGGAATTTTATAAGTGAAGCCAATTCTTGGAGATAGCTGCCAGTGCGGTTTTATTGTTTGTCCTGCTCGTGCACCTTCGAGATTATAATACTTTGAAATGATGCTTAGAGCGGTGTCATTAAAAAATTTGTCTTCATAAATACGGGTTGGTAAAGAATTATTATCGAGCCGCAAACCAATATTTATATTTAACCGTGTATTGAAATGTATATCATCATTTATAAAACTACCTGCATGAAATGTTTTAAATTTTGCAGCGGCAAGTGTATTATCTCCTTCGGGTATATCAAGCAGTGAGAAAGATTTTTGAAAACGGATTGGAGCTGCACCATTCATGAAGTCATTCAGATTTCTGAATTGATAAACACCAAAGTAATTGGAAATATTTGCATCAATCAGCTTACTAAAATTAACATCTATCCCTGTAATAATCGTATGCTTGTTTTTTATAAATTTTACAATATCTGATAGAGTGACTTCAGTTGCTTTAAACAAACTTAATCCGGAACCGGGTGCGCTACCTAAAGCTATGGATGCTATTCCATCTGGAATAATAATTCGGGGGAAAGGTTCGCCACTCCATTTACGGTCTTCAAATTCAGTTGTAAAAGTGGTCAGTAAACGATTGCTCACATCATGATTAAAAAACCTCTTCCATTCAAAAGAAGATGAGTGAGTGGTAGTAGGTAAAAAGGGATTGCCGTTGGAAAAGAGAAGATTGCCGCTATTAGAGTTAATTATCTTTCGGTCCGCTCTGCTATAGCGATAGCTTAATGTAAACTTATTTTTAGCAGAAGGGTTCCAGTCTATCTTGGCAACAAAGCGGTGAGCATTCAATTCATCAGTATTTTCTAAACTGCCGGGTTCGTATTGGTATTTATTGCGTAACAGATCCGCCAACGCATTTAACTGCTGCAAAGAAGCAGTTCCCCGGTATTCAGAAATATTAAATGGCTGTGGTCTTACTTCTGATTGTTTTTCTGCTAATATAAAATAAAACAATTTATTTTTTATTATTGGTCCGCCTATCCGCACACCTGCAGTTTGGTTTACAAAATGAGATAATTTCGGATATTCGAAAATGCCCTGCGACACAGGATTTTCAACCGGTACCGGTGATCTTCCAGCCAGCTGTTCGTTACGAAAATAATACCATGCACTTGCTTTTATTTCATTGGTACCCGATCTGGTAATAGCATTAATACTACCACCGGTAAAATTGCTGTATTGTACATCGTAAGGCGCCAGCAATACTTTTATCTGTTCAATTGCATCCATTGAAATCGGTGGTGAAGCTGTTTGCCCGCCATTAGTACCGCTCTCTGACAAGCCAAGCACATCATTATTATTAGCACCATCAATAAAAAAAGCATTGAACCTGGAGCTTTGTCCCGCAAGGGACATCATGCCATCACCATTTACTTTGGCTTGCGGCACAAGGCGGATGTAATCCTGCAAATTGCGGGATATAGAAGGTAGTGTAAGCAGCTTTTGATTGTTGATGTCTGTTTCTATTCCTGTTTTATTAGTTGCGAAGCTGCTGACAATGACTTCCTTCATTGTAACATTTTTTTCTTTCAAAATAAAATCAACGGCATCATTATTACTTAGATTAAAAAAATTATCAGAGGAATTAAGGTTTAGAAAAACATTATTCTTTTTTATTGATTCATATCCTGTATAGGTAACCATAATGGTATAAGGACCTCCGGGTTTTATATTAAATAAATGAAAATATCCATCAGCCCTGCTTTGTGTAATGAAAATATTTTTTGTGGGTTCATGAATAGCAGTAACAGTTGCGCCTGAAAGCGTTTCATTTTTATCTGTTATTATTTTTCCGGATATCTGGCTGTTGGTTTCTTGTGCAAAACCGGGAAGTGTATAAACAACAGAGAACACAATAAAATATACCATTAAAAAATTTCGGAAAGTATATGTATGCAGTTTATACATTTATCTATCGATATTATAGAAGAGAAGTCACATAAGGGATAGATCAATAAATAACACAATTTAAAATTAATCTTTAATCATTGAGCATCATGTGTAGTTTTTATTTTCAACATCTGCATTTATTTAAAAAAGATGACTAAGCACATACCTAACTTTTCCATTATCTTGCAGCGGCTAAATTTAAAAACCTAAATCAGCAATAGATATGCTTCCCCGCTACAAACGTGTTCTCTTAAAACTTTCCGGCGAATCTTTAATGGGTGATAAAAATTTCGGATTGGATTCTGATGTTATATCACAATATGCTGAAGATATAAAACTGATTACAGAACTTGGCGTTCAGGTTGCTATTGTAATTGGCGGCGGAAATATTTACCGTGGAATGAATGAAGCTGAAACTGGTATTGAACGTGCACAAGGAGATTATATGGGGATGCTTGCAACCGTAATTAATGGTATGGCTTTACAAAGCGGATTGGAAAGAGCCGGTGTTTATACAAGGCTGCAAAGCGCTATTAAAATGGAACAGATCGCCGAACCTTACATTCGCCGCCGTGCAATACGGCATTTGGAAAAAGGGCGTGTAGTTATTTTTGGCGCAGGCACGGGCAATCCGTATTTTACAACAGATACAGC
>JALYYX010000028.1 GCA_030946075.1 Bacteroidota bacterium
ATTACAAAATTTGGAGAATCAGCCCCCGGCGACGAGGTGATGAAAGAGTATGGATTTTCTGTAGAAAATGTTGTTGAAAGGGCAAAGGCATTATTGAAGTAATTGTGACAAAACATTAAAACCAACAAACCAGAACCCCAAAAAAAAGTACAACAAAATTAGCAGTGAAAATTTTCGATGATTATTTGAGCAACCGATTGAAGTTAAAGTGTCTATTTTACAACAGCATTTAATTATTTGTCAATTAGAGTAGCTTTCACCTTATTAATTGAACTTACAATAGAATTAAAAATCAAAAAAGTGCAATAATTTTAAACACATTCAAAAATTTAAAAAAGCAATTCAAACACATTTGAAAATTAAAAACATATCTTCTTAAATTCCAACTAACAAATGGACATGCCTGATGAAATATCCGGTTTTATTATTAAGCATGGTTATTTAGCTATCTGTATTTTAATTTTTATTCAGGAAATTGGAATACCCAATCCTATCCCAAACGAAATTGTTTTACTGTACGCCGGTTATCTTTCTTTCGCCCATTTATTAAGCCTTCCGATTGTACTCATTCTTACAATATCTTCAGATTTTTTTGCTACAGCTATATTATTTTCTATTTTTTATTTTTTTGGGAAATATATCATTGAACATAAACCACGCTGGTTTCCAATATCGGTAACCCGAATAAAAAGACTTGAAAAAAAAGTATCAGATAAAGGAAAGACTTTTATATTCTTTGGCCGGATGACACCTTTTATAAGGGGTTATGTAACTGTTATTGCGGGGCTTATTAATATTCCTCCAAAAATTTTTTTTCCTATAACATTCTTTTCAACCGCAGCCTGGTGCAGCATCTGTATTATTAGTGGCTTTTTATTAGGGCCCTCCTGGTCTATTGTTGCTAAGAACTTAAAATTCAATCATGTAATAATTTTTATAATTTCTGTAACCGCCATTTCAATAATAATACATTCTTTGATTAAGAAAAAATCAGGAAATAAAGATTAATATGAAAGTTCATGTAGTATCTGAAACAGAATTTTTAATGAAAGGCCAGGGCGTTCATACTGCATTTGCAGAAGCTGTTGAATTACTAAAAGAAAAAAACGACATTGATGTTATTGTTAATGGCGAAGGCTTTGGTGACGTATTTCACGGGCATACTTATGGCCCTTATTATTTTTGGAAGGGAAGAAAATATAAACGCAAGCGTATTCATACAGCCCATGTAATTCCTGATTCAATTAAAGGATCATTGCCTTTATGGAAGCTTCTGTATCCATTTATAAAATGGTATTTTAAAAAAGTTTTTTCATTTGCAGATGTTGTTATAGCGATCTCACCCACAGTGGAAAAAGAAATTAAGCACTTGGGTGCAGCAACAAAAATTGTAAAAATTTACAATCCAGTTTTATCACAGAGATGGAAACGCTCTGAAGAAAAAAGGATCGAAGGTCGCCAAATACTCGGGATAAATAATGATGAAAAAATAATTTTAGGTGTAGGCCAATTACAAAGCAGAAAAGGAGTAGAGGATTTTTTAGACATTGCAGAGGCAATACCCGAAGCTAAATTTGTATGGGCTGGAGGCCGCCCTTTTGGAATTTTTACTGAAGGCATAAACCGAATCAATTCACGCATTAAAAAAGCTTCAAAACATATTCATTTTACCGGGATGTTGGATTTATCAATGATGCCCTATATATACGCAGCCGCAGATATTTTTTTATTTCCTTCATACCAGGAAAATTGCCCATTAGCTCCTTTGGAAGCAGCAGCATCAGGCATACCCGTTATTTTCAGAGACATTAAAGAATACAATTTATTATATGAAGCTCCATATTTAAAAGCAATAACCACTAATGAGTTTATTGAATTAACTAAGCGGTTAATTTATGATGAAGAATTTTATTTAAAAGGAACAGAAATATCAGATGAATTAATAAAGCAGTTTGATAAAGATAAAATAAGAAATCAATTAGTTCAATTATATAAGGAAGTGAATTGTGGAAATCAATCTCTATAAAAAATGGAAAAAAATTTACGTATCTGTTTTACAAAAAACTGAAAATATGTATTTAATAATTTTTTAAAAATTACACTTGTATAAAATGCACCAGGAAAGCGTTGATGCCTTAAAACTTTCTATAGACTTGGGTTTTAGGGCACTTCATCAATTAAAAGAATATTATTACAAAAAAGTATTTTTGAGATCAGCCTATAGGTAATTTTTCCATTAGTTGGTAAACAATAATCCACAAGTCTTTGTATTATCTTGTCACCTCTACCCCCTTAAATATGTGAATGATGTAACCTTTTCGCAGAATTGTATAATACATGATTGAACGAAGCATCTGACCTTTGTGATAGTATAAAATGCAGTCTTAAAATAAACTCATTTTGCTTAAAATAAATCATTGTGAAAAAGCAATACAGTTAATCAATGTCATAAACGGTTAGGTAAATTTGAAATATTAAAATAAGCACCTCATGAATAAAATGATAAACAAAGTTCCTGCAATTACTTTATTTTTTTGGATTATAAAAGTGTTGGCGACAACCGTTGGTGAAACTGCCGCCGATTATTTATCAACAACTTTACATCTCGGGTTAACAATTACTTCTTACATAATGGCAGCAATTCTTTTAATAGTACTGGTGTTTCAGTTCAGGGATAAAAAGTATGTGCCGGGAATTTACTGGGGCGCTGTAGTTTTATTAAGCATTGTTGGCACACTCATATCCGATAATTTAGTAGATAATCTTGGCGTGGCATTAAGCACCACTTCAATAATTTTTGGATCGGCGCTTATTGTAGTATTTGTTTGGTGGTATTTAAGCGAAAGAACTTTATCCGTTCATAAAATTGATACTACCCGAAGAGAATTTTTTTACTGGTTTGCGATCCTGTTTACATTTTCTTTGGGAACTTCTGCCGGTGATCTGATTTCTGAAAGTTCCGGCCTTGGCTATGCTTATGCAACGCTCCTTTTCGCAGCGGTAATCGGGTTAATATTTCTTGCTTATAAATATTTAAAAATGAATTCTATACTTGCATTCTGGTTAGCATATATTCTCACAAGACCGCTGGGAGCGTCTTTGGGAGATTTGCTTTCTCAAGAAGTGAAAGTAGGCGGTTTAGGCCTGGGC
Source organism: Bacteroidota bacterium (assembly GCA_030946075.1). Classification (GTDB taxonomy): domain Bacteria; phylum Bacteroidota; class Bacteroidia; order Chitinophagales; family Chitinophagaceae; genus Ginsengibacter. Next base: position 3,151 of record JALYYX010000028.1, read on the forward strand.
ACTACGGTAACGAGTATTGTTTTCCTTGTTACCATTCTCACCCTGGTAACCTATTTATCAATCCATAGAAAGAATCAATCACTTGTAAAGGTAAAGGCCTGAGGACAAAATATTTTCTAGAAGAAACGTTTTTTAAAAGATGAGGCACATGCGTATTCGTTTGTCATGAGATTTTAAGTTCTGATAAAAATAATTTTTAAGTGATCCCAATTAATGCAATATTATTTTTTGCCTTACTCAATTTTTTTTCCTGTTCCCAACAGGGTATAATTTCAAACCATTCTTTAAAAGAAGAAATAAAATCACCCAGGCGAGACACTATAATTCAACCTACATTTTATAATAATACCACTTATATAAAAATTAAAAGTGATCCTGCTTTTTCACCAATTGTTTTTATATCTCTGCATAACGATGAAGCAACAGGACAGCAGGTAGTTTCAAATTATTTAAAACAAAATCATTCGGCTTTTATACAAATAGAAAATAATAAACT
>JALYYX010000031.1 GCA_030946075.1 Bacteroidota bacterium
AGAAATATTGCGAAGGGAACCTACTTATGTAGGCACTTATTATCATTTAGCCAAATTACTGGAAGGGAATAACAGAACAGAAGAGGCGATAAAAATTTATGAAAAGGGGATGGAGGAAACAAAAAAGACAGGTGACAATCATGCGTATAATGAATTGAGAGCAGCGTATGAGGAGTTAATTTTTTGATTTGGTGACCAGCATTAAATCTCCTGGCAACATCGTTGTGTCACTCACTTCATCGGTATACCAATAATCGTCTTTACTTACATTAGCATAAATGGATTTACTTCAAAAATTTACTGAGTTCATTAAAAAAGAAAATCTTTTTCAGCCAAAAGATAAATTGCTATTGGCAGTAAGCGGTGGCGTAGATTCCATTGTGTTATGTGAATTGTGCAAACAGGCAGGATTTGATTTTGTAATTGCACATTGCAACTTTACATTACGGGGAGAAGAGAGTGAAAGAGATGAAAAGTTTGTAAGCGATCTTGCTAAAAAATATAATGTAGAAATTTTTGTAAAGAAATTTGAAACAGAAAAATATGCGGAGGAACATAAAATTGGTATTCAGGCTGCTGCAAGGGAATTAAGATATGAGTGGTTTAAAGAAATAGTGAATGGTCAATCGTCAATGGTTAATAATGCTGCTCACAATTCACAATTCATAACTCACATTGCAACTGCACATCATGCCAATGATAATATTGAAACTTTGCTGATGAATTTCTTTAAAGGCACCGGCATTAAGGGTTTGCAGGGGATCTTGCCAAAGCAAGCTAATATTATTCGCCCTTTAATATTCGCTAAAAAAGAAGATTTAATAAAATTTGCTGAAGAAAATAATTTATCGTTTGTTGAAGATTCTTCCAATGCTTCGGATAAATACACACGAAATTACTTTCGCAATCAATTGATCCCATCTATTCAAAAAGTATTTCCGCAGGCAGAAGAAAATTTATTGAATAATATTGAACGCTTTAAAGAAATTGAAACGCTATACAGTCAATCAATAGATCTTCATAAAAAGAAATTATTGGAACAAAAAGGAAATGAAGTTCACGTGCCAGTTCTGAAATTATTAAAGAGCAAACCTATATCAACCATTGTTTACGAGATCATAAAAGATTTTAATTTTACTTCTGCGCAAACCGAAGAAGTGATAAAATTGTTGCAAAGTATTTCGGGTAAATACATTCAATCATCATCGCATAGAATCCTTAAGAACCGCAACTGGCTTATCATTACACCAAATGATACTGTTGCTGCTGAAAATATTTTAATTGAAGAAAAAGATAAATCAATTGAATTTGCAAATGGGAAATTGAAATTTGAAAAGTTCAAATCAGTCGACTGTCGACTGTCGACTTTCGACAGTATAGCCCAGCTTGATGCAAACGAAATCATCTTTCCGCTTCTTTTAAGAAAATACAAACGGGGAGATTATTTTTATCCTCTTGGACTAAAAAAGAAAAAAAAATTAAGCCGCTTTTTTATTGATCAAAAATTATCTCTTGCAGAAAAAGAAAATATATGGGTGCTGGAAATGAATAAAAAAATTATCTGGATTGTAGGAAAAAGAATTGATGACCGATTTAAAATAACTCCCAAAACAAAAAATATTTTAAAGATAAGCCTTAGCTAAACCTTGTTGCGAAATATTGTTTTATCTGCTCCACAAAATTTGTCCAAACATCATACTGCGAATAAAACTTAGTAGCAATAATTATAAATACTATGCCAAACAATGCTCCCCAAATATGTGCCGAATGATTAATGTTCCCCCCTCCCCTTTTATCCAAATAAAAAGAAAAAATTAAATACAACGGTCCAAAAATAAATCCAGGAATTACAGGCGGAATTATAAAAAACCCCATCTGCAATTGTGGCTGAATGATAATACCGGCAAAGATTACAGCCGACACAGCTCCTGAGGCACCAAGACTTCTATAGTTTGTATTGTCTTTATTTTTCCAGTAAGTTGGTAAAAGGCATACAATCAATGCCATCACGTACATTAGCAAAAGCACTGCCCTCCCATAGTCACCAAAATATTGAATAAAAGCAGGCTCAACCAATGCATTTGAAAACAAATAAAACGAAAGCATATTAAAAACAAGGTGAGCCATATCCGCATGTATAAATCCGCAGGTTATAAAACGGTAGTATTGTTTTTTCTCATTAACAGCAGGGGGATAAAAAATTAAAGTATCCATTACATCCCGGTTATTGAATGCAATAACAGAAACAATTACTGTGGCAACAATTATTGTAAGTGTAATAGAGATCATATAATTAATATATTCTCAAACATAATGATAAACTAACTATGATGATATTTCTCGTTTCTTAAAATGGTACAGGCACGATAAATTTGTTCTGCTAAAATTAACCTTACCAACTGATGAGGAAAAACCAATTGTGACAAACTCCATGTAAAATTTGCACGTTTAATAATTTCCTCATCAACACCATAAGCTCCACCAATTAAAAAGATCAAATTTTTGGTACTGCTATTCGCTTTCTGCTGAATAATTTTTGCCAGTTGCTCTGAAGAAAATTCTTTTCCTTTTTCATCAAGAACAACTAATACATCATCCTGCTTCAATAAATTTAAAACACTTTCACCTTCTGCTATCTTTAAATCTTCTTTTGAAAGATTTGCAGCATTTTTAGGTGAAGAAACTAATTTCCATTCAACAGAAAAATAATGAGAGATTCGTTTTGTAAACATTTCAATCCCGGGCATTACATAAGGCTCATGAGTTTTTCCGACAGACCAGAAACGAAGTTTCATTTATAGCATTTATTGCAAAAGTGCTAACATCTCTTCAATAAATATTTATTATTTTTACAGCCCGCTAATTAATAAATAGATTAAATAATAAAGGCCCCGTAGCTTAACTGAATAGAGTATCTGACTACGGATCAGAAGGTTCCAGGTTTGAATCCTGGCGGGGTCACTAGGCTAACATTGTTGGCCTTTTTCATTATGAAATATTTTGTTTATATTATTTATTCCGCATCGTTAGATAAATTTTATATAGGATTCACAAGCAATAAGGTTAGTATAAGATTAAAAAAACACAATGCTAATCATAAAGGATTTACAGGAAAAAAAGCTGATTGGGTATTAAAATATGCAGAAGAGTTTACAACAAAGGTTCAAGCTATGGAAAGAGAAAGAAATATTAAAGCATGGAAAAGCAGAATAAAAATTCAAAAACTTATTTCCGCTGAATAGAGCATCCCGATTATCAATCGGGAAGGTTCCAGGTTTGAATCCTGGCGGGGTCACTAAGGCTAACATTGTTGGCCTTTTTCATTGTATTGACATAATTTTTTTCTATACTGAATAATATTTGCTCTTATCTGCCGTTTATTATACAAATCCTAAATTTATTTTAATAAAAATCCAAATCTAAAAAAATGAAAAACTTAAAACACTTATTATTTCTCTTTCTTATTTTAGGAGCTTTTTCTTGTAAAAAAGAAAGTTCAGACACTGCTAAAACAACACTTCAATTACTGGAAAATAAAAAATGGCAAATTTCTGCAATTTCCGGAACCCAAAATGGAGTTTATTATGCAGATATGTTTTCATCTCAGCCTGATTATGCTAAAGATGATTACTATTATTTCCAGGACACTTTTGTATGGGAATTAAATGACAATGCGGTTAAACAACCCGGAAATGTTTCCCCAATTCTTGACAGAGGAACGTGGCATCTTAGTGTAGACAATACTAATCAGTCAATATTACTAAGTTCCAATACACCTAAAACCAATGGCATTGATTTCGCTCAATTTAGAATAGTTTCCATAACAGACACTGCTCTTGTGGTTGAAAATAATGATACACAATCAGGCGATATAAGCACTTACAGCTTTACAGCGATTAAATAATTCGCACAACATATTGTTCAATTATAATGAGGAATGTATTAACATTCCTTTTTTAATAAAATAATTTGCTGCTGGTATTTCTTAGTATCATAGTTTTATATTTGCTGCTCTTTTATAAAACCAAACTATGAGCTTTAAAAAGATCAATAACCTTACCGGATGGGCAATTTGCATTATTGCCTGCACAGTTTATTTAATGACGATGGAGGCCACAGGCAGTTTTTGGGATTGTGGTGAATTTGTTTCCAGTTGTTATAAATTACAAATACCTCATCCGCCCGGGGCACCGCTATTTGTGCTGCTTGGCAGAATATTTACCATCCCTCTTAACCCCCATAATGCTGCGCTTGGTGTAAACACAATGAGCGCATTAGCCAGTGGATTTACCATTCTTTTTTTATTCTGGAGCATTACACACTTTGCCAGAAAAATTGTTCAAAACCATGAAAATACTTTAAGTAAAAATCAGATTTTTATTATTATGGCTGCAGGTGTAATTGGCGCACTTGCCTATACTTTTTCTGATGCATTCTGGTACAGCGCTGTGGAAGGTGAAGTATATGCTTTATCATCATTTTTTACAGCAATAGTTTTTTGGGCCATTTTAAAATGGGAGCATGAGGTAACACAGGAACAAAAAAATGGTATTAAAGGAAATTTTACAAGAGCCGATCGCTGGCTCATTCTTATTTTTTATTTGATAGGGTTGGCTGTAGGCGTGCATTTGCTTAACCTGTTAACCATACCCTCTATTGTAATGATATATTACTTTAAGCGTTTTAGGGTTACAAGATGGAGAACAGTGTGGGCTTTTATTATCGGCTGTATTATTACAGGCATTGTACAGGTACCTGTAATACAATGGACAATTAAATTAGCAGGACAATTTGATATATGGTTTAAAAATGATTTGGGCATGCCATTCTTTTCAGGGTTTGGTTTCTTCTTTATTTTTATTGGTGCTCTCATTTTTTATGTAATGAGAATTGCTAATAAAAGAAACTGGAATTTTTTAAAATTAGCAATGTGGAGTTTCGCTTTCATACTCCTTGGTTTCTCTACTTATTATACTACGCTCATTCGTTCTAATGCAGATCCTGCAGTTGATATGTTTAATGTTGATAACCCCGTGAGCCTTGTTGGATATTTAAGCCGTGAGCAATATGGCGACTGGCCCATATTATATGGTCAGGATTTTACTGCAGAAGTAACAGAGCAAAAAGCAATTGATACTTATGTAAAAGGAAAAGACAAATATGAGTTGAAAGGAAAAAAGTATGAAACAAATTATGCTCCTGAAGACAAACATTTATTCCCACGCATGTGGGATGCAAGTAATGATCAGGGACATGCAGATTATTATTTAGGATTTACCAACAATGTAACCAAAGACCCAAAGACAGGAAAATATGAGGGCAAGCCAACAATGGGAGATAATATTGGTTTTTATCTCGGCTATCAAAACAACTGGATGTACCTGCGGTATTTTATGTGGAATTTCGCAGGAAAACAAAACGACATTCAGGGGATTGATATTGGTAACAGAAGAGACGGTAACTGGAAAACAGGAATTTCTTTTTGGGATAATATAAGGTTAGGTGATCAAAGTAAAATGCCTGACAGCATTAAACATAACAAAGCAAATAACAATCTTTTTTGTTTGCCGCTAATACTTGGCATACTGGGATTAATTTATCAATATAAAAAAGATAAAAGAGATTTTCTTGTAGTAGGGTTATTATTTTTCTTTACAGGTTTTGCAATTGTATTTTATTTAAACCAGGCTGGCAATCAGCCACGGGAGAGGGATTACGCATATGCAGGATCTTTTTATGCATTTGCATTCTGGATTGGTTTAGGAGTGTTGTATGTAAAAGAATTGTTCAACAGGTTTATGGAAAATAAAATGGCCGGCTATGTTGCGGCAGTTGTTTGTACATTGGCCGTTCCTATATTGATGGCATCGCAGGAATGGAACGATCATGACCGCAGCAAAAAAGTTTTGGCAAGAGATCTTGCAATTGATTATTTAGAAAGTTGTGCTCCAAATGCAATTCTGATAACCTTTGGTGATAATGATACTTATCCTTTGTGGTATGCGCAACAGGTAGAAGGCGTTCGTCGCGATATTCGAGTTATTAACTCAAGTTTGCTTGGCACAGATTGGTACATAAATCAATTAAGGTACAAGATTGATCAAAGTGATCCGATAGATTTGATATGGACTCCCGATCAAATTTTAGGAAGTAAAAGAGATGCAATTTATTTTGACCCGGAATTGCCAGGAGCAAAAGTTGATCAAACCCAACCAATGGATCTTTACACATTCATGCATGATTATGCCGGGAGTGATGACCCAAGTAAAATGGCACAACTAACTGAAACAGAATTTGCAAATGTATATCCAACCAAAAAAGTAAAAGTGCCGGTTGATGTTGATCTTGTTCATAAAAACGGAACTGTAAACGCTGAAGACAGTGTTTTAAGTGAATTGGTATTTGATATTCCAAAAGGCGTTATTGGGAAAAACGATGCAGCTATCCTTAATATAATTGCAGCCAATAAATGGAAAAGGCCAATTTATTTTACGTCTCCTTATGGCGAGCTGGGCTTTCAGCAATATTTAAGAACCGATGGATTAACCTACCGTTTGGTTCCAATAAAAAACGGAGAAATAAACCGTGACTGGGCTTATGATAAAATGATGAACAAATTTGTTTTTGGAAATGCAGATAAGCATGGTGTTTATTACGACGAAGAAAATCGCAGGCATCTTAATACCATCAGGATGCAATATGCTTTAACTGCAATTAACATGGCAGATCATGGGAAAAAAGACAGTGCAAAAAATTTATTGGAACGCTGTGATAAAATGATGCTACAGGAAAATTTTCCTTATGGAATGGTTTCGCGAGATCAGCGGCACAATGAAATAGCAAGTCAATTTCTATTGGCAGCATACAAAGCCGGGGACAGCACTTTGGCATATATAGTTTTATCCAGTATCCGAAAGGATCTTGAACAACAGGTAGTATACTTTAATAGTCTTAGTGAGGATAAACAAACCGCTTTGGAATACGATAATCAAAGGGTAACACAGCTTTTGCAACAGATACAACAAATGGAACAATACTTTAAAAACCCTGTTGCGCCTGTAAATCCTGAATCGCAAAAGCAAGTTATCAATTTGCCAAAACCAAAAGATACAAATAAAGCTGATGCAGTAAATCCAAAAAAGAAATAATAATATTCTGCATATTTATTATCCCGTTACCAAAATGGATAACGGGATTTTTATTTAAACCCACCCTAAAACCGCAGGGAATATTTCTTTCGTAAATTTGTAGTAATTACACACCTTACTTCTTACTTCTTTATCCATATGCTCGGCCATAATTTTTCTAAATACGATCCTAAACAAAATGGTAAATCACCTTTTGATAAATTACTGGATGCATTTATGCAATTGCTAACGTATACAAGCGGCGATGTAGCAGAAGCATTGAGCTGGCTTACAGAATTAGATAAAGAATATGATATTACGAATGAAGAATATGGCATAGGAGATTTTATTGAAGATCTTAAAGACAAAGGATATATTGATGAGAATAAACAGAATGGTGAAATTAAAATAACACCAAAAACTGAACAGGGAATTCGAAAAAGAAGTCTTGAAGAAATTTTTGGCAAGCTTAAAAAAACAAAGCAGGGAAATCACAATACATTCAAACCGGGTGGTGGAGATGAAATAAATCCTGAGACAAGACCATTTCAATTTGGTGATACTTTGGAGCAGATTGATTTTACCGCTTCCATCCGCAATGCACAAATAAATCATGGCATTGAAAGTTTTAAAATGCATGAAGATGATCTGGAAATTAGAGAAACAGATTTTAAAGCACAAACCTCAACCGTTTTAATGATCGATATTTCTCACTCCATGATATTATATGGAGAAGACAGGATAACTCCTGCAAAAAAAGTGGCTATGGCGTTGAGTGAATTGA
>JALYYX010000053.1 GCA_030946075.1 Bacteroidota bacterium
GAATTTAAAAAGATTGGGCTGCAATATTTTGATGGGTTAAAAAGTTACCGCCAGTCTACTGCGATTTATAAGCCAAAAATTATTTCTGTAAAAGGAAATATAGACGGTAATGAAATAGATGATAAAAATGTAATGGTAATTGGAAGTGCTGAAAGTATTACCCTTAATAACAATTCCGGTTATGAAATAGCAACAATACCTGCTGGCAAAGATCTTAGAAGTGAGGTTTCTAAAATTACCGGTTCTGATAAAAATTATTTTGTTATTGTGGATACATCCTATTCCGCAAGATTTATACGATTCAAAAAATCAAACCCTGCAATATTTGAAAATAAAACATCCGTTTTTTTATTATCAGCATCAATACCTCTCAAATATGATTTGCAAATAAAGCAGGAAGTTTCAAAATTACCACTGGCTAATGTTGTAGGAATTCTACCCGGCAATAGTAAAAAAGATGAGTACGTGATTTTTTCCGGACACTATGATCATTTAGGAATTGGAAAGCCGGATGCAAAAGGTGATTCAATTTATAATGGCGCAAATGACGATGCAGCAGGCACTACAGCTGTTATCATGCTCTCAAAATATTTTAGCCAGCTAAAAAATAATGAGCGCACTTTAATTTTTGTTGCCTTTACCGGGGAAGAGATCGGTGGCTACGGCTCACAATATTTTTCTAAACAATTAAATCCTGATAAAGTTGTTGCCATGTTTAATATTGAAATGATAGGAACGGAAAGTAAATGGGGAACAAACTCTGCTTACATAACCGGCTATGAAAGATCTGATTTTGGAAAAATTTTACAAGCCAATCTTACAAATTCTAAATTTCATTTTGAGCCCGATCCTTATCCTAAACAAAATTTATTTTACCGCAGCGACAATGCAACCCTTGCTGCACTTGGTGTTCCGGCGCATACTATTTCCACTTCTAAAATGGAAGAACCACCAAACAATGAGCCCAACTACCACAAACAAAGTGACGAAATAGGAACATTGGACATGAATAACATGGCAGAAATTATAAAAGCCATTGCTATCAGCTCAAAAACAATTGTGAATGGGAAAGATGCACCGGCAAGGGTAGAGAAAAAATAGATGCCAAAAGGTATGCCGATGAAAGGATTGCGACGCAACGATGATGCTATGAAAACCAAATGCCGGTACCAAAAAATTAAATTACTCTTACCGGCACGGAATGTACTGCAGCAGCCATTTCTAAAATAAGACTTTCATCTTTCTCAATTGCATTGCCTACAACAATTACATCAGCGCCTGCCTTACAATTTAAATAAGCTTTTTCAGGCTCAGTAATGCCGCCGCCAATTATTAAAGGAACGGAAATGGATTGCGAAACTTTTTCAATCATGCTTTCAGTGATCGGCCTTTTAGCGCCACTGCCACTATCCATATAAATTATTTTCATGCCCAGCATTTCACCTGCCATTGCAGTGCACATCGCAATCTCATCTTTATCTGCAGGTAAAGGCGTTGCGTTGGAAATGTAAGAAACCGTAGTTGGGGCGCCGCCATCAATTACAATGTAACCTGTGCTCATAATTTCAAGCCCGCTTTGCTTTACATAAGGTGCACTTACTACATGCTGGCCAATTAAAAGTTCAGGATTGCGGCCGCTGATTAAAGACAAATACAATAATGCATCAGCATATTTAGAAACCTGCGAAGGGCTGCCGGGAAAAAGTACTACAGGAATATTGCAGGAGCGTTTTATGAACTGAACGCATTCATCTAAATAATTTGAAATAACCAAACTTCCTCCCACCAAAAAATAATCAACTTTGGCAGCTACAGCAAGATCTATCAGCGACTGCATTTTTTTATCGTTCACCTTATCGGGATCAATTAAAATTGCAAACGATTTTTTACCATGCCGTTTTTTTTCTGCCAATGAGCTATATATCCTGTTGACCATTGTTTACTGGTTATGTATGCAAAAATGTAAAAAATATTTGTGTTATTAAAATTAACGTAAATAATTGTGTTTAGGTTGCACTTTTCAATATCATTTTATAGTTTCTTAATTTTATAAGATGATAAATGTTTTAAAAGAAATAAAATTTAAAACCGCCAGAAGTGGTGGCAGCGGCGGACAAAATGTGAATAAGGTGGAAACAATGGTGGAAGGATATTTTGATGTTGAATTATCGGCATTATTTTCTGCTGCGCAAAAAGAACTGATTAAAAAAAAACTTGCCAATAGAATTACTGATGAAGGTTTTCTGCAGGTGAAAAGCCAAACGGAAAGATCGCAGCTGGGCAATAAGGAACAGGTGATAAAGAAAATGAATGCGCTAATAAACCAGGCATTAATTCAACCAAAAAAAAGAAAACCTACCAAACCTTCTAAAGCCTCTAAAGAAAAAAGAATTGATATTAAAAAGAAAAAGGGCGAAATAAAATTGAATCGCAAAAAAATCACATTTTAAACTTTTAATCCTTCGCCTTCTCTAAACCAGCCTTACCTCTGCCTTGCTTTCAGCGCCTCTAACAGTTGTCTTTGCTTTTGTATTTCATCCTGCTGATTTTTTTGATCTTTTGTATTGTCTTCAATTTGTTGCTCTATTTTCTTTTTTCTTTTTTGCAAGTCATCAGCATCATTCTGTAATGATTTATATTTTTTCTCAGCTTTAGCCACCGCATCCTGCTGTGCATTTATTTGCTGCTGAAGATCGTATCCCGCAATGGAAGGCATCAGATTATCAAGAAAAGCTCTGGCATTTTCCATCGTTCTGCTGTCAGAAGAATCGCTTATGAAATTTTCAT
>JALYYX010000071.1 GCA_030946075.1 Bacteroidota bacterium
GCTGCTCTCCTGATATTGAAATATTACCTGCCTTAAAAAAATATAAACTATCAGAAGTTGGTAAACTATAATTTTTAGTTGTGAATGTGGCATGTTTTGCAAATAAAAATCGCCTGGTATCATTTTGAGTTGAGGAATCTATAAGCAGATCATTTATTAAAATAGATACGTCATTATATTTCGTAGTTGCATTCTTTTTTAAGTCATGGCTAAATAATGTACCCTGGTTAATTCGAATACTTCCGATCGCTATTTTTTTCATTTGGCCCTTTAGCCTGTAATACAGTGACAGCGTATCATTGCGCTCTCGCTCTTTTTCGTTGTAAGTACGTTTTTTATGAAATAGTTCAATCACAGGATCAGAAATATTTATACCCTTTATATCAATATTGTTTTTATTAAGAAGATCATTAATACCGATCCCATCTATGTGAAGAGATTTAAACCTGATAGTGAAAATATCATCAGGAAGTTTTTTTAAACGGTCTAACAGATGCATAGCTGCTGTGTCAATATGAATGCTGGCATTAGCAACAGAAACCTTTGAACCAAGCACATCGGGTTCTATTTTATCAATTGATAAAATGTATAATCCGTTAGACCCCTCTTTTACAAGTTGCTGAAGCTTGGCGATTATTGAAGGACGCAGATCTACAATATTTTTTTCTTTCGTTTCATCAGGCTTAAAATCGTTTGTTTTTAAAACATGAAACCTGATATAAAGATATCCTCCGAGGCTGAGCACCAATAAAATGATGACAACAATAATTATTTTTCGCATTGTTTGGGGAAAAAGACAAATATTGAACCATTAATTTTTTAACGGCATTAAAATTGTTATCTGAATAATATTCTTCATCAAAAAATATGCATTATGAAAAAGATATTTTTCTCACTGTTTATCCTTATAAGCAGTTACACTTTATTTGCCCAGGATGCTGACGATACCACCGGCAAAATGAAAGTAAAAACAAAAACAAATTCTGACGGAACCACAAAAACCAAAATAAAATCGTCAGATGGAACAGATATGGGAGATATGAAAACAAAAACTAAAATGAAAGATGATGGAACGGAAAAAATTAAAATGAAATCTGATGATGGCAGTATGGATGATAATGGAAAAAAGAAAATGAAAATGAAAAGCAAATCAGATAATTCCGACGACATGAAAAGCGGAACCATGAGCAATTCAGGTATGGGAACAGGGACCATGACTACAACAACTACTATTGTTTCTATAGGTGGATGGACAACTAACCCTGCAAACCTTCCTGTTATAGGAACGAATGTATCAGCAGATGTAGTGGCTAACATTAAAAACAAATATGGCGCAACCGTGTATGATATTAAACAAATAAAATCATCCTCAGGCCAGGATATATACCTGGTAAGGATTATGGACAATGGAGGATTACGATCAGATTATGTAGGTGCAGATGGCAATACTGTATCGCAATAAATGAATTAAAGAATATAACTAGCCGCCAATAATTTATGGCGGCTTTTTTTAACCCTTTGTGAAAAGTTTTGTATAGGTTTTATAAACTGTGGATTATCTTCTATAAAAAATTATCATAACCTATTGATGAGCGTGTTGGCCTTTAATTTGTCTAAATAAGTAGTTGGAGATAATCCGTACTCCATTTGGCTTTTAGTAGTATTAAGTTTACAATCCTCCGCAAGGGGGATTGTTTATTATAAACTTTCTAAAAATTTATTTATCAATAATTTCTGGTAACAATTTTTATCTCCATTTTAAACCTTTGTAACTTGTTAAAGCTTATAAACGTTTAAGTAAGGGTATTTACTTTTGCCCCTTATTTAATTCTCTTCAATACATGATCAACTCTACCCCGCTAAAACTTTGCAGTTTTATTTTCACTCTTTTTGCATTGCAATTATTTAATAATATTTATGCGCAACAAACCAAAGTATCAATAAAAATAATTAATGCCAAAAGGGAACCGGTTCCTTTTGCGTCTGTTTCAGTTTCATCAGTTAAGGATAGTACACAAACCTTTAATAAGATCTCTGATAGTGCCGGTATCGCTGTGTTTACTCTTACCCACGAACAATATATTGTTTCTGTATCATCCATAAATTATGCACCATTTAAAAAGGGCATCTCTATAAAAACTGATCATCCTCTTTTTACTTTTATTGCAGAATTTATTTCTAAATCTTTGCAAGGGATAACCGTTACAGCCATACGGCCAATAATGCGGCAGGAAGATGATAAAACAATTGTTGATCCCGAAAATCTTGCAGCAAGTTCTACCAATGCTTATGAGATTCTTGAAAAAACACCCGGCCTGTTTGTAGATCAGGATGGAAATATTTATTTAAACAGTACAACACCTGCTATTGTTTATATAAACGGACGGGAGCAAAAAATGAATGCCGCAGACATTGCAACAATGCTTAAAAACCTTCCGCCAAATTCCATTGCAAGCATAGAGATAATGCGGACTCCGTCAGCAAAATATGATGCATCGGGCAGTGGCGGAATAGTAAATGTTGTTTTGAAAAAAGGAGTAAAAATAGGGCTTACAGGAAGTGTAACTGTTGGTGGCAACAAGGGTAAATATAGTAACCGGTTTGTGGGCCTCAATCTTAATAATAACAACGGAAAGGTTACTACTTATTTAAATATGCAATATGGAAAAAGAAATAATTCTGAAGAAATAAAAACTGACCGTTTATTTGCATCTGATTCTTTGTTAAGCCAGGATGCTTTTTCCCTATATCCCACAAACACCTACTATTTGGGATTTGGTATAAGCTCACCAATAACAAAAAAATGGGAATTAAGTTATGACGGAAGAATTCATTACAGCCACTTCCTTAATACAACCAATAATTTTTCGCAAATAAAAAAAATAAGCAATAACAATTTGCTGATTGATAACCGATCCGATGTAACCAACGCAGGAAATAATTTTACACTAAGCCAGGGTGCAACAGCAAAGTATAAAATTGATACAATCGGTTCTGAATGGAGCACAGATTTTTCTTATAATTATTCACCAAATACATCTAACCAAAGTTTTATAAACACATTTTATATTCCTGTAATTCCAAAAGGTGGCGGTGATGGAACTATAAAAACGCATCTTACTTTTTTCTCTGCACAAACAAATCTTTTATTAAAGCTTGCAAAAAAATTAACTGTTGAAACAGGATTAAAATCAACTGATGTAAGTTTTGATAATACAACAGATTATTTCAGACAAACCAATGGCAACAGAATAAAAGATGTTGGGCGAACAAGTGCATTCAATTATAAAGAAAATATTAATGCTGCTTATGTTCAGGCATCAAAAAATATTTCGGGAATTATTGTAAAGGTTGGAACAAGATTGGAAAACACCAACATGACCGGAAATCAAACTACACCTTCTGATACTTCTTTCAGCATACACCGTACTGATCTGTTTCCGTATATTTATATAAGCAGAACAGTAATGAAGATTGCGGGTTACGATTTAAGAGCCTACCTTGTTTATCGACGCACCATCAGCAGGCCCGGATACCAATTATTAAATCCATCGCAACGCTATGTTGATCCATATCTTTTTGAAACAGGAAATCCTGCTTTGCGGCCACAATTCACACAGAATTATGAGGCCAATATTTCTGTAGATGAACGACCCTTACTTGCAATAGGAACAAACGATACAAAAGATATTTTTACCAATGTTGTTTACCAGGCAGATAGCAGCCATAGCATAAGTTACAAAACGTATGA
>JALYYX010000099.1 GCA_030946075.1 Bacteroidota bacterium
GAATTGTATATGCTATTGCATTGAATAATACTGATGAAATAAATTTTGTTTCTATTGATTTTAATGAAAGGCTTTCCATAAATATACATGGTATAAAAAAATCGGAGGGATGGAAAAATTATGTACTCAGCGTAGTAAATGAATTTCAAGTTCCCTTCTCCACGAGTGGAGAAGGGTTAGGGATGAGGGGATTTGATTGTGTGTTCGGTGGCAACATGGCTGATGGTGCAGGAATATCTTCTTCCGCTGCAGTTGAAGGTGGGCTTGCATTTGGAATTAATGAGCTTTTTAAATTTGGGCTGAACAGAAAGGAACTTGCATTGCTTTGCCAGCGTGCCGAACATAATTTTCCGGGAGTAATGTGTGGCATTATGGACCAATATGCCAATATGTTTGGCAAAAAAGATCATGTTATTTTATTGGATTGCAAAAGCATAGAGCATCAATATTTTCCTTTGAAATTAGATGGCTATGAAATTGTATTGATCAATACCAAAGTTCATCATTCATTGGCATCATCAGAATATAATGTAAGAAGAAAACAATGTGAAGAAGGTTTGGCTATTTTAAAAAAAGAGAAGGGAATTAATTCTTTCAGAGATATAAAAAATGCTGATGAACTTTTACCTTATAAAGATAAGATGGGAGAAAAAGTTTATGACCGCTGCAAATTTGTAGTGGAAGAAATTTTACGAACACAGCAGGCAGCAAAACTTTTACAACAGAATAAATTAATTGAATTTGGAGAATTAATGTTTGCAACGCATGAAGGCTTAAGTAAACTCTATGAAGTGAGCTGTAAAGAACTTGATTTTTTAGTTGGGCAGGCAAAACAAAATAAAAATGTTATCGGCTCACGTATGATGGGTGGCGGCTTTGGTGGCTGCACAATCAATATTGTAAAGAATGAAAATGTAAAAGATTTTTTATCAAATGTAACAGCTGCTTATAAAAAAGAATTTCATATAGATGCTGAAATTATTGAGGTAGAGATTGAGGATGGAACACATGAGATCGGCTAACATTTGGTATTGAATCCTTTAATCTCAAAAATCATGGTTCAGGCAATTACACCTTCACATAAATTTTCTTTTTATCCATCCAGTACGCTATACCCCAGAAAGTAACAATAACGCAGATGGAAAATAATAGTGAACCATTCTCAGGTCGGCCGGGAAGTTTTGAACAGAGTTTTGCAAACCCATGCCAGGGATCAGAATAAGTGGTTACCCCTTGTTCATTCACACCTGTTTTCCAGCGAATCATCCACAAAGTCTTTGGTAAAAAACTACTGAAGGCAAAAATGAATAAAGCGTTTTTTCCAAATACATCAAAAAACCTTGTTAACCAATTGCGGATTTGTTTTATCTCAATAAAATAAATTAGTGTTGCTAAAACAAGAATTGCAAGTCCGGATGTATAAACCACGTAAGAGCTGGTCCAGATTTTTTTATTTATTGGGAAAACCAAACCCCATGCATACCCTGTAAAAAGCAACGCAACTGCTGCAATAAACAAAATGGTAAGCATTTGGTACAGCTCGAAACCCTTTACTGCAGGCTGTTCCATCTCTGTAAGGTGCTGACCGCGTCTTCTTATAAAATCTCCCACTAAAAAACCAAAGATCACCTGTACAATAGCGGGTATGGTACTCATGATACCCTCCGGATCGAAAGCGATGCCTTCGCCATGATACATGTGCGGCTCAGTGAGAATTGCTTTGTCAACTACATTTCCAAAATAACCCGTCATACTAAAAGGATCGGACGGATTTCCAAATGCAACCATCATAAACCAATAAAGCAGCAAAAGAATTCCACCGAATAAAAAAGCCCTCTTTGGTTTTAAATAGTAAATTATTATGGACGCAAAAAAGTAACAAAGAGCAATTCTTGCCAATACACCAAGAATGCGAACACCAACAACATCTCCTTTTGCATTTATCCATGTCCACCCTTTGGCAACTAAATTATCACCCTGATATTGCATAAACGGATACCATGTTAAAAAAATCCCTATGCCCCAAATAAGTAAAGTTCGCTTACCTACTTTCCTCCAGAAAGTAGCGTCACCGGCGGTTTCCAGCCTGGGCATTACAAAAGCCATTGCATTGCCTACAGCAAATAAAAAAAAAGGAAAGACAAGGTCGGTTGGTGTAACTCCATGCCATGGTGCATGATCTAAAGGGGCATAAACATGAGAAGAACCGGGATTATTTACAAGGATCATAAGGCAAACAGTTGCCCCTCTAAAAACATCAAGAGAATAATAGCGTTGTGTCATTTTGATTTATTAAAACGATTGTTTTCAGGATTGCGGCGAGTGTCAAGAATATTTGTTATTATAAGTTTGTCTGTATCTATTCGATAATAAAGACGATTGTGTTTTGTAATTAAAATTGTTCTTGTGTTGGTAAGCCCTTTTACTTTGGATCCAAGATTAGGCTGCTGTGAAAGCAATTTGATGGTTCCAGTGAGTTTTGTATTAAAATTTTTGGCAACAGAATCATACCAGTTTAAAAGCAAATATTCTTGCAAAATTTTTACTTTCTTTTCAAATCTCTTTTTTGTAATAATTCTGAGCGCCATTCTGCAATATGTTGTTGAAATTCTTCGTAAGTTATAATATCTTTCATTGCGTCTTCCTTATCC
>JALYYX010000101.1 GCA_030946075.1 Bacteroidota bacterium
TATTCATTTTTGGAATTACACCTAAAAGATTTTTGCATAACAGCTTTGCAAAACACACCGACACTAAATCTCACTACCCAAATAAACCTTATCAGTTAACAACTTCCGGCTATAACTGCGATTGTGACAATCTTGTAGCGGAATCTGTATTTCTTGGCAGTATACATATTTTTCAATTTCAACTGCCTCAAACTTTTTTATATTATATAACTCATAATATTTCTTTTTCTTCTACTACAGGAATTCTATATCATCTTCGCGGTCCTCCGGTAAATACTTAATTTATGTATGATGTCTCAAAAAATTGAGGCATTGATTTTTTATTCTGCAATAAATTAAAAATTACTCAACTTTTTATTATGAAAAAAATATATAGCTTATTAGTGAGCGTTGTATTTCTTTTTACCGCATTTAAATCATCTTCTCAAAATACCACACGGGCAGGTGTAACGCTTTCAGGGAAGGTTACTGATTCAAAAACAGGTACTACTTTAATAAGCGCCAGTATTTATATTTCTGACCTAAAGGCAGGTACAACTTCTGATTTAAATGGAAATTATGTTTTACATAATATTCCGGCCGGTACTTACCTGATAGAGGCAGGATATGTTGGATATAAAAATCTTTTAAAAACCGTTACGCTTACTGAAAACACAACTCTGGATTTTGCAATGGATATTTCTATCACTGAAGTAAATGAAGTGGTTGTTACCGGTTCATCAAGAGCTATGTCTATTCGCAGAAACCCTATCCCGATCATTTCAATCAATAAACAATTCCTTCAGCAAAACTTAAGTACAAATATAATTGATGCAATTGCACGGGTTCCCGGAATTAACGCAGTTACTACAGGGCCAAATATTTCCAAGCCTTTTATTCGGGGACTTGGTTTTAATAGAATACTTACTTTATATGATGGTGTGCGGCAGGAAGGACAGCAGTGGGGAGATGAGCATGGAATTGAAGTAGATCAAAATACAGTTGATAAAGTAGAAGTAGTGAAAGGCCCTGCCAGCCTTATTTACGGATCAGATGCAGTGGCTGGTGTAGTAAATCTATTGCCACCCAATCCTCCGGCAGAAGGGAAAACTATTGGTGAAATTGTAAATGAATATCAAACCAACAACAGGTTAATCCAGAACTCTGCAATGTTTGCAGGCCATAATAATTCATTAGTATGGATGGCAACAGCATCACACAAACTTGCTACAAATTATACAAACAAAATTGACGGACGTGTTTATAATACAGCCTTTGCAGAAACTGATATAAGCGGGCTTGCGGGTATAAATAAATCATGGGGATATTCCCATATAGGATTTTCCATTTTTGACGATTTACAATCAGTACCGAATGGAAGCCGTGACTCTGCAAGCAGAAGATTTACCAAACAAATTACTGAAGCAGATACCGTGAGACCAATTGTTTCGAAAAGGGAACTAACGTCGTATCACATTCCGGTTTTGCACCAGCATGTTCAGCATTACAGGTTATACTCAGCCAACAGTTTTAGAGTAGGCGATGGCAGGCTTGTACTTAATTTAGCATACCAGAAAAGTGTAAGAAGAGAATTCAGTCATCCGCAGATAATTGTTCCCGGCCTATACCTTTTGCTGAATACTTTTTCGTACGATGTGAAATATAATTTTGCTGAAAAGAACGGATGGGGAGTTACTGCAGGTGTTAATGGTATGTATCAGAATAATAATTCTGAAAAGGGAACCGAATTTATAATTCCTTCTTATCACCAGTTTGATGTGGGTCCATTTATTTTCATCAAAAAAACAATTAAAGATCTGGAACTTGCAGGAGGTTTGCGGTATGATACAAGATCTTTTACCGATAAAGAATTGTTTACAAAACCCGATCCTGTAACAGGGTTTGATAAGCCGGTTTACGGAAAAGATACAGCAGGTGCAGATCAGCCCTTTTTTGCATACAATCATATTTTTGCAGGCATAAGCGGAAGCTTTGGATTATCCTATCGTTTTTCTGACAGGGTAAGTGCTAAATTCAATATTGGCAGAGGTTTCAGGGCTCCAAATATTTCAGAAATATCTGCCAATGGCGTTCATCCCGGCACCAATACTTACCAGTTAGGTAATTTTAATTTTAAGCCGGAATTTAATTTACAGGAAGACCTCGGAGTTACTTACAGCACACCTCATTTCACTTTAAATACCGAAGTATTTAATAATAACATTACCAATTATATTTTTAATTCAAAGTTATTGAACAGGCAGGGCCAGGATTCGATCATTGTTCCGGGAAATGAGACCTTTCAATTCTTACAGGGAAAAGCACAATTATATGGTGCAGAAATAAGCCTTGATATTCATCCTCATCCATTAGACTGGCTGCACTTTGAAAATTCATTATCGCTTGTGTATGGCACAAATAAAAACGCAACTAATCTTACCAAAATAAATGACAGTTCAAAATATTTACCATTTATTCCCCCGCTGCATTCTTTTTCTGAATTACGTGTCAACATAAAAAAAGTTTCTAAAGGAATTGGCAACGGTTTTATAAAATTGCAATTGGAACATTACTCCGCTCAAAACCGTGCCTACCTTGCATTTGGTACGGAAACACCTACGCCGGGGTATCAGTTGGTAAACGCAGGGCTTGGCGCTGATGTGATAGATAAAAAAGGGAATGTAGTTCTTACATTTTCTTTACAGGGCAATAATTTATTTGATGTTGCATATCAATCGCATTTGAACAGGCTAAAATATTTTGAAGATTTTCCGAATGATCCAAGGCCTTATCATGGTATTTATAACATGGGAAGAAATTTTAGTATTAAAATAAATGTGCCATTAAATTTATCTGAAACAGGCAGAAAAAATTATTAAAATTTATTTATCCCACAATCTCATTAAGGGGCCTTGTTTTCCATAAACGGGATCATTTTCCGGTAGATGAACTTTTTTAATATTTTTATCTGCTTCGGGGCGGTCTTCAGTTTCTCCTTTTTTTATATCGTAAGAACTTCCGTTGGGGTAAGCACCAACACATTTAAAATTACTTTCCGGTGTAAGATTTTTATGGGCAACCCCTGCGGGAATAATAATTACATCTCCTTTTTCAATGAGCTGAGTAATTCCTTTAGCGCCTCCTAATTCTATCTTTGTATTTCCTTCGCAAACGCCCAATACCTCATGTGTAATGCTGTGGTAATGATGATAATCATAAATGCCATTTCTCCAGGAATTTGTCCAGTTATTTTTTTTAAATATGTCTTCTACAATTTTAGCTGCATGCTGATGAGGCAGGACTATGGCCGCTTTGTAGATGAGTACAAATAATTTGCTGTTGGGAAAAGTGCCGTCATCTTTAAGAATTTTCTTAAATATTTTCGGTTTGTTATTTATTGAAAATTCCATTTAATAATTTTATTAGATGAGCAAAGGTATGTGACTGAAGTGGAGTGAGACAACCTGCCTACCGGCAGGCAGGCATGATGCCATAAAACCAATGCCTGTAAAAAAATATTTTTGTAGGAGAACACTGTTGTAATTTTATTGTATGGTAGAAATTTCGATCAATACTCCTGCATTATTATTTCCTGCAATTACTTTGCTGATGCTTGCTTACACTAACCGATTTTTAGCAATAGCCAACAGGATAAGAAGTTTACACGATACCTATCATACAAACGAAATAAAACATATTGCCATAAGGCAAATTAAAAGTTTGCGTGCCAGATTAAATTTAATTCGTTACATGCAGGGGATGGGTGCGTTAAGTTTTTTCTGCTGTGTATTGTGCATGTATTTTATTTACAGAACATGGATGCATGCTGCCAATGTTATTTTTGCCGCCAGCATGATAACTTTGCTGATTTCCATTGTTCTTTCTTTTATTGAAATTCAGCAAAGCACAAAGGCACTGGAATATGAATTGAGTGACATTGAAGAATTAGGAAGAGCAAATATTTTTACTGATATGTTTCATTCACGAGAAGAACAGAAGGATGAATAATTATTCTTCATTAATATGAAGCTCTACTGTTGGTGAAGTTTCATAATTTTCATGGTATGTTACAAAGAAATATAAATAAACTACTCTGCTTAAACGCATAAGCCAGGGTTGTAAAATGATGATGATTATTGTATTAACCCCAAGCCAGTAAAAGATCCTGTTATCACTTGTAGAAATACCAATTAATATCCACCAGGCAATAAAAGTAATTCCTGATAAAAGCACAGTAAGTGCATAGCTAACGTAACCTGTACCATACCAAAATCCCACTTCAAGATCAAATTTTTGATTGCACACAGGGCAATGCTCGGGCATATTAAAAATATATTTTAGAGATAATTTTTTATAAGGATTATTACCCCTGAACATGGGGCCACGCCTGCATCGGGGACATTTCATTGTTAGTATGCTCCAAAAAAAATTGGGTTTTGGTTTATGTTGAAGAGCCATTTGTCTGAACCTTGATTTATAGGATTTTATGATTGCTTGATTACTTTATTGTTGTGGACTCTTTTAAATTCTAAACTTTTGGCACCGAAGTTCAAAAGCAAACCTATTTCCATTTTATATGCTTCAAGATAGTTAATTGCCTGTGCTAAATGAACTTCTTCAAGATGAATAATTGCTTTTAGTTCCACCATAATTCTATATTCAACAAAAAAATCAACCCTTCTTGTACCTATTTCAGATTCACGATAAAAGATGGGCATTTCCATTTCTCTTGAAAATTCTAAACCCACCAAATTCATTTCTATACCTAAGGCTCTCTGATAAATCACTTCCTGAAATCCATTACCCAATCTTTTGTGCACTTCCATTGCACAACCAATTATCTTCTTTGTCAGATCTTCGTATAACATGAATCAAGAAATCTTTTAATCTTATAAATCAAGGTTCAGACAATGCAGGCTGCGTTGCAGCAACTTTCTTTCTTTCACCAATTTGCTGGCGCCACATGGCATAATATAAACCCATTTGTGAGATAAGGTTTTCATGTGTTCCTGTTTCTACCACATCACCTTTTTCCAAAACATATATCCTGTCTGCATGCATGATGGTGCTAAGGCGATGTGCAATTAAAATGGTTATTTGTTCCTGCTGAGATGAAACATGTTTTATTGTATTGGTTATTTCTTCTTCTGTTAAAGAATCCAGCGATGAAGTTGCTTCATCAAAAATTAATAAATGCGGATGACGCAGCAAAGCTCGTGCAATGGAAAGTCTTTGCTTTTCTCCTCCTGAAACTTTAATACCTCCTTCGCCAATCAATGTTTCAATGCCTTCGCCTGCTCTTTCTAATAAGCTTTGGCACGATGCTTTATGTAATACGCTGATAATTTCATCATCTGTAGCATTTGGATTTACAAACAATAAGTTTTCTTTTATAGTCCCTGCAAACAGTTGGGTATCCTGTGTAACAAAACCAATTTGTGTACGCAGTGTATCAAAATCAATTTTTTCTCCATCTATATTATTGTATAAAATTTTCCCTTCTAATGGTCTGTACAATCCAACTAATAATTTTACAAGCGTAGTTTTTCCTGAGCCTGAAGGCCCAACGAAAGCAATTGTTTCTCCTGCTTTCACGTCAAAGCTTATATTGCCTAATGCAGGCTGGTTAGCTGTTTGGTGCTTAAATTTTACATTTATAAATTCCAGTTCTGTAATATTTCCGAAGTTTACCGGTGCATCTGGTTTTCGCTCAGGGTCTTTAATCATAAGGTTATGAAAATTATTTAATGATGCCTGGGCCTCACGATAAATAATAATAATGTTTCCAATTTCCTGAAGCGGTCCAAAAATAAAAAATGAATAAAATGTTAGCGTTAATAATTGACCGGGAAGAATAATATTTCCGAAGATAAGCCACATAAGCATGAACATTATTATCTGGCGTAAGGCATTAACAAATGTGCCCTGTATAAAACTTAAGCTCCTGATGCTTTTTACTTTTTTTAATTCAAGCCCTAATATTTTATAGGTATTATTATTCAACCGGTTTACTTCCTGATCAGTAAGGCCAAGGCTTTTAACCAATTCAATATTTCTTAAACTTTCTGTGGTGCTGCCTGCAAGTGCATTGGTTTCCTTAACAATTGTTTTTTGTATAGATTTAATTCTCTTACTTAAAAAGCCGGTAAGCAGTGATAAGAAAACAATGCCTCCAAAATATACCGGCATAATTGACCAGTGCAATGTGAATGAATAAACAGAAACAAAAATTACTCCGACCAGGAGGCCAAATAATATATTGATAAATGACACAATAAATCTTTCTGTATCTGTTCTTACTTTTGTAAGTATGCTTAGTGTTTCACCGCTGCGCTGGTCTTCAAATTCCTGGAAAGGCAGGCGCAGTGAATGTCTTAGCCCATCAGTAAATAATTTAGCGCCAAATTTTTGAATAATAACATTTCCAAAATAGTCCTGAAATGCCTTGGCAATCCGCGATATCATTGCAACACTAACCAGTATTCCTAAAAAGCCAAGAACACCCCAAATAAAATCGTGCTGAGATCGTGTGCCTGTTGAGTGAAATACATTTTTGCTGTCGTAGTAACCGGTATCATGAGCATGCACTCCATAAGTTTGGAAAAGCTTACCAAAAAAATATGGGTCGAGCATGGAAAATATTTGATTAATGGCAGCAAGAAAAAGCGCTAATGCTATTAAACCTTTGTATGGTTTTAAATATGTGAGTAATAATTTCATATTTCAAAATTAATGGAATATAGTTTATTGAATTTTTCTACAGTAAGGAATCGAAGCTTGACGTTTTATCCTGTGATAATTGACGGAATAATTTAGGGGCGCTAATAAAAGCATTTATTTTTTTAGATGAGGATGCTGTTGCTAATAAGTTGTCGGCGACATAGCAAACAGGAGTTTGCATTTCTAAAAGTTTTTTTGCTGCGTTAATTGTTACTGCGTAAGCATCTGTATAATCATGAAAGCCTGCAACAGCGATGTGGTTGCTTAATTTTTTTGCATAAAGATTGTTGATGATTGTGTGACTCCATTTTAAACCGTCTAATATTTTTTGGATGTGATACCAGAATTTTTTTAATGGCTTAGGTTTTTCATTTTTTGAATAATCTAAATATAAAAGCTCCCAATCATTTGGTAGTTCTTTAATAATTTCTGTAAATAAAATAATTGAATTTTCAGCGGGTACTACATCATCTTCCAAGATCAAAACCTTTTTATAATCTTCTTTTATTATTTTTTCATAGATCATTTTATGGCTTAACGAACAACCGATCTGTCCCGGAGTCATCGGCTTACTGTAACGATGATGTTCCATCGCCAATGTTTCATTATAAATATTTTTACTTTTTAATTCCTCTATCGAAAAATTATTTTTATCTGCGCCAAAAAAAAATTCATAGTTCAA